>JAYZGM010000172.1:0-21593 GCA_036336225.1 Acidobacteriota bacterium
ATGTTTTGGCGGTCACTCACCCAATGGCTGGGCGGGATGGGGGTGATCACCCTGTCTGTGGCGGTATTGCCACGTCTCGCGATGGGTGTTGGGCGGCTGTTCTTCGCCGAGGCTCCCGGACCGACAGACGACAGGCTCACGCCGCAGATTCGCAAGACCGCGGGTGTGCTGTGGCGGCTCTACGCCGGTCTGACCTTGGCCGAGTTCGTGGCGTTGACCCTGGCGGGGCTGTCGTACTACGACGCGCTGTGCCACGCGATGACGACTCTCGCGGCGGGTGGCTTCTCGACGAACCCGCTCTCGATCGCTGGCTATGACAGCACGGCCGTCGAATGGATCGTCTGCGTGTTCATGTTTTTGGCCGGCACCAGCTTTGCCCTACAATACCGGGCGTTTCGAGGCCGACCGGTAGTGGTGATCCGTGATGAGGAGTTTCGCGCCTACGTCGCCATTGTCGTCGTCGCCGCACTGCTCGTCACGGGGTTTCTCTGGCGGGCCGGCGAGGAGCTGACCGTGGCCCTCCGACACGGGTTGTTTCAAACAATCTCGATCGTTACCACCACCGGGTATGCCAGCGTCGACTTCGAGCTCTGGAGCGACCAGGGTCGAATGGTGTTATTGGTGCTGATGATTATCGGAGGGTGCGCCGGTTCTGCGGCCGGAGGACCAAAGGTTCTGCGTCATGTCCTCATCGGTCGTTACACGCTGACCGAATTGCGTCGAACGCTCCATCCACGCGGGGTGTTGCCGGTCAAGGTGGGCGGGAGGGTTGTGTCGGATCAGGTGATGCGCACTGTTCTGGTCTTTTTTCTGTTCTATGTGCTCATGGTGGCCCTCTGTGTTATCGCGGTCGTGCTGCTGGGAGCTGACCTCATCACGGGGATCACGGCGACGCTGGCGACGCTGGGGAATGTTGGTCCCGGGCTGGGACACGTCGGCCCCATGAACAGCTACGGACACTTGCACCCGCTGAGTAAGCTCGTCTTGACCGGCGCCATGTGGATCGGACGGCTGGAAGTGCTCACTGTGCTGGCGCTTCTTCGCCCGGAAGTGTGGCGGTCGGCCCACTGGCGCGCACCAGAACGTGTGACATCGGCGTCCAGAGCCGATGCATGAGGCCACAGTGGTGTATTTGGTTCATCACGGTGACGCCCTGGGTCCGCTCCGTGATCCCCAGCGGCCGTTGTCCGCCTGTGGGCGCCGGCAGGTCGAGTGGCTGTCTCGAGAAGCGGCCAACCGGCACACGAAGCCCGTTGTCATCTGGCACAGTGGCAAGTTGCGGGCGCGGCAAACGGCAGAGGCCTTTTGGCGCGCGTGCAACCCGTTGGCGGAGTTTGCCGCGACGAAATGGATGCAGCCCGGTGACCCACCCCGGATCGCCGATCTACTCAACGTGGAGACCCGTGATGTGATGCTCGTGGGACACATGCCGCATCTCGATCGACTCCGTCGGAATTTGCTTACCGCGCCCGTGGGCAAACCACATCCCTCGGCCCCGGAATCGGGACTGCAGACTCGTGCTGGCTTGGACCAGTGCGGAGATGACGCCGAGCGGGCGTTTCCCCTTCATGGTGTTGTCGCCCTTCGACACACCCAAGCCGGGTGGGTTGAGCTATGGCGGCTGACGGCGCCTGCGCGGACGGACCTCTATTTCTTGACGGACCCTACTTGAACCGAGCAGCGGTCCACGTGCTCTTGGAGAAGTGCCCACGCCCGCGCCACATGACGCTCCGTCGTGCGGATATGCCCGACTGCGAGCCGTAGGGCGAAGCGATCGTGCACTCGGGTGTGTGAGAGGAATACCTCGCCGGTGGCATTGACCTCGTCGAGGAGCCGTGTATTGAGTGTGTCTAGGGCCACGGGATTTTGGGCATGCTCCGGGGTGATCGCGCGGAAACAGACCACCGAGAACGGAACCGGAGCGAGCCGTTCGAAGTGGTCGCTGCGATCGACCCAGGTCGCGAAGAGCTGGGCGAGGCGGATGTGCTCGGCGATACGGTGACGGATTCCATCCGCGCCAAAATGCCGTAGGACCATCCACAGCTTCAGCGCGCGGAACCGGCGCCCGAGCTGCACACCGGTGTCCATCAGGTTCCGGACCGATCCGGTCTCCCGTGTCTGCAGGTAGTCTGGTGTCAGCGCAAATGCTTCCTCCAAACGGTCCATCCGGCGACAATACAATGCGCTCAAGTCGAACGGCGTGAACAGCCATTTGTGAGGGTTCACCACCAGCGAATCGGCCCGATCGCACCCGAGGAGTGTCTCTTCACGACCCGGTATCATGGCCACGACTCCGGCATACGCCGCATCGATGTGGAGCCAGATCTGTTCGTCCGCGCAGATATTCGCGATCGCTGGGACCGGGTCTACGCTGGTCACGGCGGTCGTCCCGACGGTTGCGACCACGGCCATGGGCCGCACACCGTCTCGCTGGTCTTCGGCAATCGCCGCTCTCAGTGCCGCTGGGTTGAGACAGAACTGGTCGTCGACCTCGATTCGGCGCACACCACGCTGGCCCAGTCCGAGGGTCATGACCGCCTTGTCCACCGACGAGTGCGCATGTTCTGAACAGTAGACTCGCAGTGGCGGGATGTCGTGGCGTCCGACGAGGCCCCGGTCTCGGACGTCCGGGACGACGGTCTGTCTGGCGGCCGCCAGGGCGTGGAGGGTTGAGATCGAGGCGGTGTCGTAGATGACCGCATCGAATTGCACCGGGAGACCGATCAGTCGACGCAGCCAGCTGAGCGCGACTTCTTCCAGCTCGGTCACGGCCGGTGACGTGCGCCACAACATGCCCTGGGCATTGAACGCCGCGCTGAGGAACTCGGCGAGAATTCCGGGGCCGCTACCGCTGATGGCAAAATAGGCGAAGAAACCGGGATGATTCCAATGTGTCAGACCCGGCACGATCACGTGCTCGATATCGGCGGTGATGGCGTCCCAGCTTTCACCGACACGCGGAGCCTCGTCGGGCAAGGCTTCCCGGATGTCACCCGGTTGCGCTCGCGACAGCACTGGGTATTGTTCGACGTTCTCGAGATACCGACTGATCCAGTCGACCAGGTCGTGACCGGCTTGTTGGAATGTCGCCGTCTCCATATCGCCAAGCTGTCCCGTGGACACGGGTGGCGCACGATCAGCAGATGGACGGTCAGACATCAATGTTTGATGGGTGTGGGTGCGAGATTGTAGCATCGGGACGGCAACGCGTTGCCGCGAATCGCCGATAAGAGTCTACCGGGGCGCGGGCTCCGGAGAGGGAGGATGAAGTGACAGATGTAGTGCATACGAGTCGGCTTCGGCTCGAACGGGTCGCAGGCCCGCTGCGTCATGCGTATCTCGAGGGCTTCGAACAACCGATTCGGTTTGGAGTCCATGGTGGGATCAAGACGTTCTACGGTGTCGAACCAGAGGAAGAAGTGCCTGCCACGTTGGACTACATGGTTGGCGCCGTCGGAGGTTGACTGCTCGGCACCCTCGCCCGCGCACTGGAGGTGCGCGAAATACCGGCGCCGCGAGAGAAGATTCACGCTGATGTCGAAGGTGACATCCAGGCGGTTGACAACGTGCTCCAGATTACGCGGATTCGTGTGCGATACAAGCTGGCGATTCCCGCGGGAACCCGCGAGCGGGCGGAGCGCGCGGTGGCGACCCACGCGACGAAATGTCCAGCCGCCAATAGCATCAAGGGTTGTATCGAGCTCGATATTTCCGCTGACATCACCGAGGAGGCGTGAGGGCTGACGGAGAAGAGGCGGTCGGTTGGATGGGCTGCTAGGCGATTCGCGCCCGTGCTTCCCAGTAGATCAGCGACAAGCCCAACCCGAGATTGAGCAACAGCATCAGGGTCGACATCGTATAGAGGTGATCGAAGCGCGCGTCGAACTGACTCATGTCGGTGATCAGTGCGACGTTCATGGTGAGCACATCCTCGAGCTCCTCGATTTGCCCGGTTATGCCTAGTCCCGAGTAAAGGCTGACCCCGAGCATAACGAGCACGGTGACGACTCTGATGCCAAGCGCTTCGGATCGCGGTCTTTGGTAGGACAGAGTGACGAGACAACCGAGCAGAATAGTCGCTGAAGCATATTCGAAGAACCGAAATCGCCGGAGCATCTCGCTGAACACCTCACCAGCCTCGAGACGCCCTCCTGCCCCGTGGCTCGCCTCTAGCACGTCGAAGATAGCAGGCGCGGCCAGTGCTCCCAGTGCCACCATGCCGCCGACCCAGAAGACCAGGGACATGAGATACAGGCAGCGCAGAACGACCATCGGGGCATTATACGTGGGAGGCTGATGCCCCAGACCGATCTCATCGAGTGGGGGGACTGGGGCGCGGAGGTCTTTGCCCGCGCGACGGAGCATCAAAAACCAGTCCTGCTTTTCTTGGGGCCGGCCTGGTGTCGGTGGTCCGCCCACATGCGTCGGGTTGGGTTCGCCGACCCCCGGGTGACCGCGTTGGTGCAACAACACTTCATCCCGGTGCTGGTCGACGCCGATCACCGGCCCGATATTAGCGACCGATACACACTGGACGGGTGGCCGACGACCGCGTTTCTGACTCCGAGCGGTGAGCTTCTGGGGGGCAGCCCCTACCTTGAACCCGATACGTTGGTGGACGTGTTGGAGAACGTCGCTCGCGCCTTCGAGACCAGACGCGCCGAGATCGACGAGAGGGTCACCCGTCTTCGGCGCTCGGGGCCCCACCCGCCTCGGCGGGCGGTGGGTCTCGACGCGGGTGCTCGAGACTGGTTCCGGACTCAGCTGCTTGAACGTGTCGATCCCGAATGGGGAGGGTTCGGGAGTGGGGCGAAGCGGGCCGAGACCGATGCCCTCGCGGCGGCCGTGTCCTGGCCTGGTACGGGTACGAACACGGCGGTGATGACGGTCGCGACCCAGACGCTTGACGTTATCTCCAGTCGCGGTTTGTGGGATGGCGTCGACGGTGGGTTTTTCCGCGCATGTATGGAACGAGACTGGTCGAAGCCGGAGCCAGAGAAGCTGTTGTCGGTCAACGCAGGTCTGCTCGCAGTGTTTCTGACCGCGTCCGTCCGGTTCGAACGGGAGGACTACGCCGAGCGAGCGCGAGACATCATCCGTTACACACATGGTGTGTTGGCAGACCCGGATGGGGGCTTTTTTACGAGCGAGCGAGTCGAAGGGGAGGAGGGCACCGTCTCACCGGGCCGATCACCAGAAGAACGCAGATCAACAGTTGATAAGACGGTCTACACCGACGCGACGGCGGTCATGGTGTCGTCGTATGTTCTCGCGGCTCAGGTGCTTGGAGACGAGTCGCTTCTCCAGTTTGCCGCCGAGTCGGTTGACCGATTGATGAGGACATACGAGCCCGCGGGTGGGGTTGGCCATGTGGCGTCCGCGGTCACGACTCCACGTGGACTCCTGCGCGATCAGGTGATGGTGAGTCTGGCCCTGCTTGATCTCTACGACGCGACCGGTCAGGCCGTCTATCTAGACGTGCCGCGGGAGCTGATGGCGTATTGCCGTCGGACGATGTGGCACCCATCGCGCGGATTTGCTGACCGGGATCCGGGGTTGTCAGGGGACGATGCCGCGGTCGGGCTCCTCAGCCAGCCGGTCTACCCGCTTGAGACCAACTGTCGAGCGGCCATCGTGTTGGCGCGGCTGGCCGAGCTTGCCGAGGCCCCTCACGATCGCACCCTCGCCGAGGCCACCTTGGTGACGCAAACACCCGTCTACCGAGAGCGAGGGCTGGACGGTGCCATTTACGTGATGGCAGTAGACGCTGTTTCTTGACGGACTTCTCAAACTTCTGGACTCCATATCGCGAGCCCCGCGGATGAGCCATGCTACACTGCCTCGCTCGGAGGTCCCCGTGTCCGTCGATCGAACCGCACAGTTACCAGCGCTCCGCAACATCGCAACTCGTTTGCGTATCGAGTCAGTGCGAGCGACGAGTCTCGCCGGTAGCGGGCATCCGACCAGCTGTTGTTCCGCCGCTGAGATCATGGCGGCGCTGTTCTTCGGGCAGATGCGTTTCGATCCAAAGCAGCCGGAGCACGAAGATAACGATCGATTTGTGCTCTCGAAGGGGCACGCGGCTCCGGTCCTCTACGCCGCGTGGGCCGAGGCGCAGATGATATCCGCCGACCAACTGTCGTCCCTTCGCTCCATCGATTCGGATCTCGAAGGGCATCCCACTCCGCGGTTGCCGTGGGTGGATGTCGCGACCGGCTCGCTGGGGCAGGGCATCTGCGCAGCCGTGGGGATCGCGCTCAATGCTCGCCGTCTCGGCTCCGCCTATCGGACCTACGCGCTGCTCGGCGACGGCGAGTCAGCGGAAGGGTCGGTGTGGGAAGCGGCCCAGGCCGGAGCCCGATTTGGCCTTGATAACCTGTGCGCGATCACGGATGTGAACGGTCTGGGGCAGAGCTGCGCCACACCGTGGTCCCATGATGTGGTCGCGTACGAGAAGCGGTGGCGTGCGTTCGGCTGGCACACGGTCGTGGTCGATGGGCACGATTTGACCGCGATCCTCGATGCTCTTGATAGCGTTGCCCAGACGACCGAGCGTCCGTCGATGATCCTCGCGAAGACACTCAAGGGAAAGGGGATACCCTTCATCGAAGGGAAGGATGACTGGCACGGAAAGCCATTGAAGGGCGACGATTATGACCGCGCCCTCGCGGTGCTCGAGAGCCAGCTCGGTGAGGCCACCGCTAATCCGGTAATTCCGGAGCCACCGCCCCGGGACACATCGACGCCCGAGCGAGAGGGAGAGCCAGGCCCGGTGAGTCTCCCCCGGTACGACATCGGGAGCACCGTCGCAACCCGTGAGGCCTATGGGACGGGTCTGGCAGCGCTTGGTGCCGCCGACCCGCGAGTGGTCGCGCTTGATGCTGATGTCAAGAACTCGACATTCAGCCAGACGTTCGAGCGTGAGTTTCCCGACCGATTCTTCCAGACCTACATCGCAGAACAGGTCATGGTGGGGGCGGCTCTGGGGCTGGCGAGTCGTGGAGCGATCCCGTTTCCGTCGACGTTTGCATGCTTTCTTACCCGGGCTGCCGATTTCATCAGGATGGGTGGGATCGGCAATCTCAACGTGAAGCTCGCGGGGTCCCACGCTGGTGTGTCCATCGGTGAGGACGGACCGTCGCAGATGGCGCTGGAAGACCTCGGGATGATGCGATCGGTCCCGGGCTGTGCCGTCTTGTATCCGTGCGATGGCGTTAGTGCGGCTCGACTCGTCGTCGCGGCTGCGGCGTATGACGGAATGGCCTACATCCGTACCTCGCGACCCAAGACACCAGTCATCTATGGGGAGTCGGAGGAGTTCCCGATCGGGGGGTCAAAAACCCTTTGTCACAGCGAGACCGACGTCGCCACCGTCGTGGCGGCCGGGGTGACGGTCTTCGAGGCGCTCAAGGCCCATGATGCGTTGCAACAGACCGGTGTGCAGATTCGGGTCGTCGACGCGTACTCGGTCCAACCGATCGATCAAGAAACGCTCGTCGAGGCCGGTCAGATCACGGGGAATCGGATCATCACGGTCGAAGATCACTATGCGACCGGTGGGTTGGGAGACGCGGTGAGTGACGCGGTTGCGACCCATGGCATCACGGTGCAGCGGTTAGCCGTCCGTGACGTGCCACGCAGCGGCAAGTCGGAGGAGTTGCTTGACCGCTATGGGATCTCAGCCCGGCAGATTGTGACCGCGGTCAGGGCCCAGCTGGACACCAGCGTGGCGACAACCTAACCCCAGGAACGCCCAATATTTCACGGATGGTTCACAAGTCGAATTCTCCGTGCGGAGTTGCAGTCACGAGCGGCAACAGGAGCGTGAAGGTCGACCCTTGGCCCGCAACGCTTTCGGCTGCGATGTGCCCCCCGCCTCGTTTGATCACGCCGTGGGCCATGGCGAGCCCAAGCCCGACGCCTATCCCAACCTCCTTGGTCGTGAAGAACGGCTCAAACACCTTGGCCAAGGTGCCCGCGTCCATACCACTGCCGCTGTCGGTCACGGTCAGACGCGCGTAGTGTCCCGGGTGCAAGCCTGGATACCGGCGCGCCGCTTCTATCCCGAGTTCGATTCGTCGCGTGGCGAGGGTAAGTCGCCCACCATCAGGCATTGCGTCCCGCGCGTTCAACGCCAGATTCAAGATGACCGTGTCGATTGCCGCTAAATCCGCGCGCACGGTCGTAGCGTCATGACACAGATCTACGGCCATGGTGATCTCCGGGCCAATCAGGGGGTTCGAGGAGTCCGTGTGCGGTCTGTACGGCGGCGTTCAGCTCGAACTGCTCCGGTTTGATTTCTTGCTGCCGGCTGAAGGCCAAGAGATGTTTGGTCAAGCCAGCCGACTGCTCCGCGACGCTGAGAATATGACGGACATCGGCCGCGGCCGGATCGTCCGGGTCCATGCTGTGGAGCAACAATTCCGAGTATCCGTAGATCGCCGTCAGCGCATTGTTGAAGTTGTGTGCGATCCCACCGGCCAGCAGCCCGATGCTCTCGAGTTTCTGTGCCTGGAGTAGCTCCTGTTGCATCCGCATCTGTTGGGTGATGTCTTCGATCATGGCGATACCCGGGAGCGGCTCGCCGCTCTTACCGCGGACCCCCGAGGCGGTGAGCGAGATGTGGATGACCTGGCCATCCCGGCGGACAAAACGTCTCTCCATCCGACGAGACGCTAGGTCGCCGGCAAACATGCGTCGCAGGAGGTCGAGATCGACCGAGGTTTCCCCGGGGGGGGGCACGTCCAGTACCCCGAGTGTCGTGAGCTCGATGTTGGTGTAACCGAGCATGTCACACAGCGCGGGGTTTACCTCCTGGAACTTGAGGTCGGTCCCGACAAGGGCCATACCGATCGGGCTCGAATCGAAGATGGCCTGAAACCGCTGCTCTGTGGACCGCGAGGTTACGTCGTCGGCCCCGCGGCCGCTGGCACCCGACACGTCCTCACCAGCAACGGTCGGTGAACGTCGGTCGAGGAGTCAAAGAGACGCGTGTCACGACGCATCGGTCGGTGTGATGCAACCGCATGAGATTCAGCTTCACGGCTGGACTCGTTCCCCGTGCCAGTGGCGCGCGTCTGCGGAGCTGCGGGCCGTTCCGCTCATGACGGTCGCGGTGTCGGTGGTGTTGGCCGGTGCAACGCGACCTCGAAAGGACGTGGGCCCGATCCGAAGCTGGATCTCGTTTCCGCGCAGGCGTCCCGACTCGATCGCCGTCCTGCCGTCGGGTGTGACCAGGAAGCCGCCCAGTTGCTGGAACTCCTGCTCCAAGTGGAGCTCCCCGCCCGGTACTCTCCACACACCCTCGACCTTGGCCGGAACGATCCAGAGATGTGAGGTACACCATGTCGGACACGGATCGAGCACGGTCGTGTCGTCCGGTGTCCAGCCCGGGGCATCCGGGTCGGTGTCCGACCCGCTCAGGTCCCATGTGTTCGACACGATTCGAGTACCAGGTCGCAGGTTGAAGAGTGTTGGTCGCAGTCGATAGTTGATGTCCGGCAACAGGAACAGAGTGATCACCGTTGCCGGGGACAGATCGACCTCGAACAGGTCAGCGACCCGGAAGTCCGCTCGGTCGGACACACCGGCGTTTCTGGCCAATTGGTTGGACATCTCAACGAGATTCGACGCCAGCTCGACGCCAATGGCGCGTGCCCCCCGTCTGGCCGCGGCCACCACCGTCCGTCCGTCACCTGACCCAAGGTCCATGACGAGGTCGTCGGCGGTCACACCGGCCATGTCGAGCATCGTCTCGACCAGCACATCCGGGGTCGGTACCCAGGGGACGTCTTTCCCTTCCTGACCGACCAGTGCGGTTGGTGGGGCTTGGGCGAGAACCCCGTTCCAGGTCGCCAGACATCCGGTCGTGACCAGCCCGAGGAGCCTCAGTAAGACGAGACTCTGGTGACTACGACTACGCAACGTGTCTCCTCCTCCGCCGGTAGACGTTCGGGATCCGGGTCCTAATCCCGGACGACTGCGCCGCCCGCACGATTGTCCGGCACGAAACGATCGCGGGCCGGCATCACGACACCGGGCAGTGACTCGGCGTTCACCACCGTGTCGGCACCGATAATGTCGTTTTTTGACAGGATCCACGCCACGAGACCATAGACCTCGTCGGGTGACAGGGTGCCCGGGGTCGGACGCGGCATGGCCCGGTTGATGTAGTCGTAGAGCGTGGTGGCATACGGCCAGTAGTTGCCTACCGTAGGCGGACGGGCGTCAGGATCACGCCCGACAAGCGGAGCCGCGGTGCCGCCTTCCCCGTTTGAGCCATGACAGCCCCGGCAGGCTCGTACCCAGGTCACGGCGCCATCGGCGGCGGTTCCACTTCCAGCCGGGAGTCCGGTTCCGTCCGGCATCACGTCGATATCGAGCGTCGCGATCTCCTCGGCCGACGCCGGGCGCCCCAGCCCGAAGGGATCAACTGGAGGCGCCGAGGGTTGCTGTCCGACCACGGAGGTCGGACCAAGAAGAATCGCCGTGGCCCACAGCGTGGCGACGACCGAGCGCCCATGTCCCCGACCCCGCGCGCTCATGACCGAAGCCTCTCAGCTCCGAACAACACCTGTCCGTTCGCGCCGATCGTCCAGGACGTAATCGGGTTTTGGTGGTATCGGGTCTGTGGTCCGCGGGCCGCACGTAGGGTCTCCCACGTGGGCTGTATGTAGCCGGTCTCGTCGGTGGCTCGGCTCATGATCTCGGACTCGTCCCCGTCCCAGCGCCAGGGCAGACGAAAACGAACATGCGCTTTGGGCAGCACCGGGTCCTGGAGGTCTGCCGCTTGCCAGCTCCCGCCGCCATCTGTGCTGACGTCAACCCTCGTGATTCGTCCCCGACCGCTCCATGCCAGGCCTCGAATCTCGTGCCAGCCCCGCTCGAGTACGCGAGGATACGCGGGGTCGGTGATGATTGACCGGGCATCCATCACAAAACTGAACTGGCGTGACTGACTCCCGTCGCCCAGCGGGTCCGTGTATTTGGATGTTTCTTCGCGGGTCATGAAGGGCCGGTTTGCCAGCTCGATCCGCCGGAGCCACTTGACGCTCGCGTTGCCCTCCCACCCCGGAAGCAGCAGACGCGCCGGATACCCGTTTCCCGGCATCAGCGCGTCACCATTCTGCGCGTACACGACTATGGCGTCGTCAAACGCCTTTTCCATCGGGATGCTGCGGGTCATCACGGCGGCGTCTTGCCCTTCCGCGAGAAACCACGTCGCGTCCTCATGGGCGCCTACCTCCTCTAACAACGTTGAGAGCAACACGCCGGTCCACTCGGTTTGGCTGGTCAGACCGCAGACCATCTGCGGGAGTGTTTCGGGGCTTCCCCGGCGCAGATTGCCGGAGCACTCCAAGAAACAGATACGTGAGGTCGCCGGAAAACGCGTGAGGTCATCGAGTGTGAAGATGGTCGGTTGTTCCACCAGACCATGAATCAAGAGCTCGTATTCAGAGGGGTCGATCTCGGGGACGCCCCCGTGATGACGTTCGAAATGGAGATCGGCTGGCGTGATCGTGCCACGAAGGTCTTGCAACGGCGTGCGTGACGACGTAGAGCTCGGGTCACGTTGGGGGGTGACAAACGGCGAGCGTTGGTCGAGCCCGTTTGGGCTGCGTCCAAGACGTCGGGTTGTCTCGACCGCTTGCTGACCGCTGGTCGGGGCCACGGCTGCCGCCCCCATTGCCGCGGCGGCGAGCACCTGTCGTCGCGTCAGGTGGCCCCGTGTAACGGCGGGTGTCGATGTGTGTTGTGCCATGGATTGTCCTCCGGAGATCGCGCCCCCAACCCCACTCTGCCTAGTCCCTCTGTGCCGCCACGATGGTTCCCTTGCACAGGGACCACTCGTATTATGCCCGAGGGGCCTATGATTGCCTTCACCGTACAACACGCTGCCAGGGTCTGACTCCGCCCCACGGGGCGACCCCTGATCGAATACCGCGCGTACGCGCCGTCGTTGTATCTTGCCGCATGCCGGTCACGCACCGGCGCGCATGTACGGGAGCAGGGTTGTAGCCCGCGTTGGTCGCGACGGTACCCCAGCGGGCGGTTCAGCCCGCTGGGGTAGCCACTGTCTTGAGCGTAGCGATAATCTCTTCGGGTTCTGGAAATCGCTCAGCCTGCTGCTTGGAGAAGATGAGGGTGCCGTCGGCCTTGACATCGAATTGGCCACGGGTTCCCACGAGCACTTCAGCGTCTACGCCGAGCGCATCCTTAATTGCGGCCGCCAGACTGGAGGCCTTCGGAAGGTAGTTTCAAACTTTGCAGTAATGTATCGATAGCTGCATAGTGTGTGATGATATCCCATCGGCGTCATGCTTGGCAAAGTCGCACCCGCTGTGGGCGGCCGAGTCGCTGGACGGAGTCGTCATACGCGTTGTGGACTTGATCTGTGTCGGACGGCTGTGCGAGCCTCAGAGATGGCCCAGCCGGTATCTGCGCGAGTCTCGGTGACGATGGCCGACATTACGTCCCTGGCCTTGGACGCCATCGTCAATGCCGCCAACCTGACGCTGCTGGGTGGCGGCGGTGTCGATGGCGCCATACATCGCGCGGCGGGTCCGGAGCTCTTGGCCGAATGCCGGACTTTGGGTGGATGTGAGACCGGCGAGGCAAAGCTGACGTCGGGGCATCGTCTTCCGGCCAGACACGTCATCCATACGGTTGGGCCAGTATGGCACGGTGGCCACAGCGGTGAATCGGATGAGCTCGTCTCTTGCTATCGACGGGTGCTCGAGCTGGCGGTCACACATCGTCTCCGCACCATCGCGTTTCCGGCGATTAGTTGTGGAGCCTACGGGTATCCGGTCGACCAGGCGGCGGCGCTGGCCGTCGGTGAGGTCACCGCCTTTTTGGCGGGCGATCACACGATTGAACGCGTGGTGTTTGTCTGTTTTGACGCGGACATCCGTACGCAGTATGAAGCGGCGCTCCGCGCCGCGGTCACGAAGGTCGAGCGGAGCCACGTCGTCTGCTAAAGAACGAGCATGCCTGGCCCGAGTAGGCTTGATCCGGTGCGGGGGGTCGTCCTTGATCTGGACGGGACGGTCTACGATGACGGTGGGCTTATTCCGGGTGCGGCCGCAGCGATTGCTGCGATCCGTGGGGCGAGACTCGGACTTCGGTTTGCCACCAATACCTCACGGTATCCCCGCGGGGCGCTTATCGAGCGTCTCCGAAGTTTGGGAGTGGATGCCGGTCTTGATGAAGTGATCACCGCTCCTCGCGTCGCGGCGGCGTGGCTGAGCGAGCACGGAATGTCGCGGATTTCCGTCCATGTGCCCGTGCCGACGGTCGAGGAGTTTTCCGCCTTTCAGATTGACGAGCGCAATCCGGAGGCGGTTGTTGTGGGTGATTTGGGCGATGAGTGGTCGGTCGATCGCCTGAATCGCGTGTTTCGTCATGTGCTGGGGGGCGCACGGTTGCTTGCCGTCCAAAAGAACCGCTTTTGGCGACGAGGCGGGGCGTTGTGTCTTGATGCTGGCCCGTTCGTCGCCGCCATCGAATATGCCACCGACGTCACCGCCGTGGTCGCCGGAAAGCCAAGCAAGCAGTTCTTTGGCGCCGCCGCCTCGTCACTCGGGATGTGTCCGTCGGCACTCGTCGTGGTGGGTGATGATGTGCGGACGGACGTCGACGGTGCCCGGGCCGCCGGCGCGCAGGGGGTGTTGGTCAAGACGGGTAAGTTTCGCGATGCCGATCTTGACCACCCTGCCGCGACGCGTAATCTCGTCTTGGAGTCGGTCGCCGATCTTCCATCGGTCCTTGGGGTGTGATTCCGGTCCGGCTCACCGCGTTATGTCGGAATTCACGACCCATGGGGCGTATATTCGTCGCTGTATTGCCCTGGCTCAGCAGGCTCGGCAACGTGGTGACGAGCCGTTCGCCGCGGTGCTCGTCGTCGACGACGATATCGTCTTGATGGCGTCGAACCGTGTGGTGAGCGACGCGGACCCGACTCGACACGCGGAGCTGATATTGGCGAGCGAGGCCTGTCGTCGCTTTGACCGGGACACCCGCGCTCGGGCGATTCTCTATACGAGTACGGAACCATGCGTCATGTGCTGCGGGGCCATCTATTGGAGTCGTATCCCGCGCGTGGTGTTCGGGTGTTCGGCGGCGTCGCTGGGCGAGATCACCGGTGGAAGCCTGGTGGTTCCCTCACGGACCGTGTTCGCCCACGGGCGACGTGGCGTCGAGGTCGTTGGACCGGTGCTCGGGGATGAGGCGCTTGCCGTACACAGGGGGTTCTGGGATTAGCCCGCGGCGCCACCCACGAGGTGTGTGCCAATTCGTGACGTGGGTCCAGTTGGCCGGCCGTGACCACGAGCGTACGGGCGGTTGTGACCCGAGAATAGCGCAGCTCAGGCGAGGTTCAGGGCGCTGGCATGCACCGAGACCTTGCCACGGGCGGCCAGGAGGACGATGTGAGATTCATGGGACAGTTGCCGACGATGCCCACCGCCGATCAGGCGCTACCGGGTCGGGCGGATCCAATGCCGGTGCCGGAGGCCCATGAGGTCACGGGGCAATCGATGAGCCCACCGTTCCCATCCCAGATGCACCGCGCGGTCTTTGGGATGGGCTGTTTTTGGGGGGCTGAACGCGACTTTTGGGCGCGCCCGGGTGTGTACACTACCGCCGTCGGATACGCCGGCGGGTCTACGCCGAATCCGACCTATCGAGAAGTATGCGGGGGGCTGACCGGTCATACCGAGGTGGTTCTCGTCGTGTTCGATCCGTCGTTGATCACCTACGACGAGCTCCTGCATCAGTTCTGGGAAGGGCACGATCCGACCCAAGGGATGCGCCAGGGGAACGACGTGGGGACCCAGTATCGTTCGGTCATTCACTACCACGACGATGCACAAGCCGAGTCGGCCGAACGCACCAAGCAGATGTATCAGGGACAGCTGGAGAAGGCGGGGTTCGGTGAGATCACGACAGAGGTCGTGACGGCGCCGCCCTTCTTCTATGCCGAGGCGTCTCACCAGCAGTATTTGGCCAAGAACCCGCAAGGATACTGTGGGCATGGAGGCACCGGTGTGTCGTGTCCGGTCGGTGCCACCGTGTAGTGTGCCCAATGTCACTGCGACGCGCTGATTCTCCTCACCTGGAGTCACCGTCGGGTCTGGCCGAGCTGGCCGCCCGCAACTCCGGGTTTCGTCGTGTGTTGGAGGCGACGCGGATCGTCCAGTGGGAAGCCGACCCGTATACGCGAGACTTTACGTATGTTGGGCTGCAGGCAGAACGGTTGTTGGGGTATCCGCTCGGGCAATGGTACACGCCCGCGTTCTGGCGGACGCACATTCACAGCAACGATCGACCCAGGGTTCTCGAGTTCCGACAAGAGGCGTTGCGTGAGCAGGAGGCCTACGAGCTCGAGTATCGTATGGTTGCTGCCACCGGGCAGAATGTCTGGGTCCATGACGTCATCAACGTGGAGCGCGTTGACGACATCCCCACCGTGATCCGCGGTTTTCTCATTGACATTTCAAGACGGAAGCGAGCCGAGGAGCGGTTTCGGATCGCCGCATCACTTGGTGCCGACATCGTGGCTGAAGTCGATATCAAAACCGGCGAAGTCGTCTGGTTCGGACAGGTGGACGAAGCACTTGGCTACGAGCGAGGTGAGTTTCCCCGGACCATAGACGGCTGGGCGCGGCACGTGCATCCTGAAGACCGTGAGGTCGTGCAAGGAGCCGTGGAGCGTGAGGTCATCGACCAGAGGCGGGGCCTTTCGGCTGAGTTTCGCGTGCGGGCCAAGAATGGTTCCTATAGACACTGGGCTGTTCAGGCTGCCCCGCGGCGCGAAGGTACGCGCAGGCCCAGAAAGTTTGTGACTGTCTGTGCCGACATCACCGAACAGACCGTCGCCCGCGCCGAGGCGCTGCAGCACCGCGACATGCTCGCCCATGTGGCCCGGGTCAGCTCACTCGGCGAGCTGACGGCAACCCTGGCCCACGAGCTGAATCAACCCCTGGCCGCGATTCTCAGCAACGCCCAGGCGGCGGCCCGTCTTCTCGATCGTGAACCGCCCGATGCGGCTCAGACCCGCGAGGTCCTCGCCGACATCGTGGCTGATGACCGACGAGCGAGTGCCATCATTCAGCGATTGCGAGACATGATGCGGCGGGACACCGTCACGCGGGAGCCGGTCGACCTCGGTCAAATGGTGCGCGAGGTTCGGGAGATCATGAGGAGTGGTCTCTCGATGCGGGGGATTACGGTGTCTACCGAGTGCGAACCCGATCTCCCATCGGTGGCCGCCGATCGGATCCAGATTCAGCAGGTCGTGGTCAATCTTGTGACCAACGCGATGCAGGCGGTGGAGGGACGACGGGACCCGAAACTGTCCGTCGTCGTGCGGCGTCGGCAGGATGGGTGGCAAGTGGTCTCGGTGGCCGATTCCGGTGCGGGTATTGCGCCCGCCATGCAGAGCACCCTGTTCGAGCCGTTCACAAGCACTCGGGCCGACGGACTCGGCATGGGGCTGTCGATTTCGCGAACCATCGTGGAGTCATTTGGTGGTCGCATGTGGGCCGAGAATCAGACCCAGAGCGGCGCGATCGTGAGTTTCGCTCTCCCTCCTGAGCGACTGTGATCGGTAGCGACGCAGGCGCGGTGACAGAGATGGCGCACGTCTACGTGGTCGACGATGACCCGTCGGTTCGACGGAGTCTGGTACGTCTACTCCAGACAGTCGGTCATTACGTGGAAGGCTACCCGTCCGCGGAATCGTTTCTGGCGCGAGAGCCGGTCGGTGGACCAGGATGCCTGGTTCTGGACGTGCGGATGTCAGGCATGACCGGGCTTGAGCTCCAGCGTCGTTTGACCGCCTCTGACAACGCGATGGCGGTCGTCTTTATCACGGGACACGGAGATGTTCCGATGAGTGTTGAGGCGATGAAGGCGGGCGCCGTCGACTTTCTGATGAAACCGTTTGATGACGAGGTGCTGTTAGCGGCGATCGATCGGGGGCTCGCTCGGGACCGGGTCCGGGCCGAACGACAACGGGAGCTGGATTCGCTTCGTGCTCGCTATGATCGGCTGACCCCGAGACAGCAACAGGTCTTTGCTTTGGTCGTGACCGGATTGTTGAACAAGCAAGTGGCGGGCTGGCTGGGTACGACGGAGAAGACGATCAAGGTGCATCGGGCTCGGGTGATGCAGACGATGCAGGCCGCCTCGCTCCCCGATCTCGTGCGCCAGGCCGAACGACTCCAGCTGCGCACACCGGATGCGAGCGCCATGCGCTAGTGTGTCCGCCGACCTGTTGGACTAAGGTCCAATAGCCGCATCGAGCCCGACCACGGTATCTTCTTGGCAGATACCGTTTCAAACGGTGTTCTGACATTGTTTTGTAAGGTGTTTGGTCTGGTCGCAGCTTGTCCGTTTTTCGATCGTCTTCGGGGCGATTCAAGCCGGTGGACTCGGTCTCTGAGTGGGCGGGTCCCCAATCCGCGCAACACCATCTTTCGTAGTACTCGGCTACACTCGACCTTCCCGGGTAGCATCTCTTCTCTACTGAGCAGCGACCAGACCAGCGCCTGACCACGCGCCGGGCTGAGTCCCTAGACTAGTGCGAGACGCGTGGTCGGCGTTCTGGGCTCACGCTGTTGCAAAATGAGGTAGATTCGAGTCGTAGAACAGCCTGGGCGGGGCCTTGCGCCGAACTCCACGCGAGAACTCGGAAGAGAATGGGGCATCCGTGCGGCACACCCCCTAGAGCGTCTTCAGTGAACTGTAGGGGATCCCGAATCGGCCAGTTCACCGTGCTGATGGTATTCGCGTGCAATGACCTGGTGGCGGCCCAGCGGTCACCGTTACAGCTCCCCACGCCCGCAATCCATTTCAGCGGGTTCGACGAAGAGGTAGAGGCCAGGGCGCTAGCCGCTCGCATCCTTGCGTCGCTCGACCCATTCACCCTGGCGCGACTCGCGGCTCGTTTGGGCCCGGAGACACCCGCGGCCCTAAGTGACATACCGCCGGACGTGCTGTTGGAGCTGTTCGGAACGGTCGACCTCACGGAGTTTCATCAGGACATCCTCGAGCTGTTTATCCACCAGTCGCGGATACCGGACGAAACGAACGGTCAATCGTCGCCAGACGGCCTCGTGGTCGGTCAGGGTTGGCGGGAATCTGGGTTCCTCTTTCGTTTCGGTGTCCAGTATGTGGGCGATATTACCGAGCGGGTTGCGGTTATTTCCACGCTTGACCGAGACCTGGTGGACGGTGTGGACCGTGTCGCCTTTGGTGTGCGGCTCGGGGTTCGGTTCTGATGCGTGGCAGAGACACCCCAACTCTGGGGTCACCCTGACGTCGAGGGGCTGAGACGGCCGTCTCCGCGGCGAACGGGACGGTGTGGCCTCGCCGGACGTCAAACGGTCGTCGGAGGGAGTGTATGACGGAAGACCGAATGATCCGGGATGTGCGCGGGCTCGAGATTTTGGATAGTCGTGGCAATCCGACGATTGAGGTGGAGGTGACGTTGCAGAGCGGAGGCATGGGTCGCGCCGCCGTGCCGTCCGGGGCGTCTACCGGTGAGCTCGAAGCGGTGGAGTTGCGTGACGGAGATGACGCCCGCTATCTCGGCAAAGGGGTGACCCAGGCGGTTCGACATGTCGACACCGAGATTCGGGACGCGCTTCTTGGGCGCGACCCGGTGAATCAGGCCGAAATCGACCAGGCGCTCCGTTCTCTCGATGGCACGGACAACAAGGCGCGGTTGGGGGCCAACGCCATCCTGGGTGCGTCGTTGGCGGTCGCAAAGGCGGCGGCGGCCGCGGCCCGACTTCCACTCTACGAGTATCTCGGTGGGGACACGGCGTCTGACCTGCCGGTGCCGATGATGAACGTCCTCAACGGTGGTGCTCACGCAGACAACAACGTCGATATTCAAGAGTTCATGGTGATACCGGTCGGCGCGCCCAGCTTCTCGGAGGCGCTCCGGGTCGGGACTGAGATCTTCCACCGGCTGCGTGCGGTGCTTCGAGAGGGAGGGCATCAGACCGCGGTGGGCGACGAGGGGGGCTTTGCTCCGAACCTGGATTCGAACGAGGCCGCGCTCGACGTGCTCATGCTTGCGATTGAGCGAGCCGGGTATCGACCCGGCGAAGATGTGTTTCTTGCGCTTGATGTCGCTGCGAGTGAGCTCTATCGCGACGGCCAGTATCAGCTGTCGACCGATGGTGCGGCCGAGCGAAGTGCCGGCGACATGGTGGACTGGTGTCGTCGGCTGGTCGATGCCTATCCGATCCTCTCGATTGAAGATGGCCTTGCGGAGAATGACTGGGATGGGTGGTCGGCGCTGACGCGGGTCTTAGGGAAGCGAGTGCAGCTGGTTGGGGACGACCTCTTTGTCACCAACACGACCATCTTCCAGCGCGGGATCGGCGAGTTGGTGGCCAACGCAATTCTGATCAAGCTGAACCAGATCGGCACGCTGACCGAGACACTCGCGGCGATCGCGATGGCCCAAGAAGCCAATTACGCAGCGGTCATTTCTCACCGATCCGGTGAGACCGAAGACACCACCATCGCTGATGTCGCGGTTGCGACCAATGCGGGACAGATCAAGACCGGCTCTCTGTGTCGCACTGACCGCACCGCCAAATACAACCAAGTGCTTCGGATCGAGCGCCGTTTGGGCCAGCGTGCGCGTTATCCCGGTCGGCGGGCGTTTAACCACCTCGTGTCCTAGGGCGGCCCGATGAGCGGGACCGGTTCCGCGCCGCAGCGGCCAGTACTATTTGAACTAATTGAACCCGATCGGTGGATTTGAAGTCGTGGACCGCGAACTCTTCTTCGTCAATCTGTGTGAGCAATACGGTTTCGCGGAATGGGGGACCGTCTATGAGACGAGCTGGCGGTGTATGACAACACGTCAGATACCACCCGCGGGCTCTCAACGAGCCCGTGTCGAGTGACCGGATGGTCGCGTTGCTACCGTCGACGCCATTGACAGAGAACGACGTCTTCCGCATGGCGGAGATCCGGTCGTTGCACCCCGACTATCCCCAATGGCAGCGACCGGGGCGTGTCTATCTGCGACCAGTGGTCCACACCTCTCAGGTGGTGGGGGTTGAACCTGACAGTGAGTTCGACGAGGTACTCCGACCGGTCATGAAATCGCCTGCAGGTTGTTGACCACCCGCAACACACCGTCCATTTGACGGACGATGCGCTCGAGGTCTTGATACTCAATCTGGGTTTGCACATAGCCCAGCAGCGTCACGACGCCTCGGTCCACGACGATATGGAACGGTGGATTTGGCAGCGAGGAGAATCGCTCGAAGTTGGGGCTGTTGAAGACCTGTCTCGCGATGTTGTTTCGGAGACGGTCGTCCTCCGTCGAGGGTGTCAACGTGACGATCTGGTTCTGGACTTCCTGGATCCCACGGATCTTGGCGACCCGCTCGAAGAGTTCCTTCGCCTTCTCACGATCCGCGGTCACCCGCCCCATCAGGGTGACAACCCCGTTTTCGATCCGTCCGTCGATGTAGTCGAAGAGGGTGTAGTGCGGATACCGTTGCACGGCCCGTGAGATATCCTCGACCATGTCTTCGTCACTTTCTGGGGGGGGGAGGGTCATTTCGCTGATGACTGTGTCGATCCCCTCGACTTCCAGGGCGCGTCGAATCGCTTCGCTTTTTTCCCAGAACGTGTCCAGCTCGCCCGCCAGCGTGACCTGACCCCTGTCCACCCCCACTTCCAATCGTCTGAGATCTCTGTCGCGTCGGAGCGCGTCGCGCACCTCCTGCTCCAACTCAGCATTGGGTTGCGCAGACACGACCGGAGCCGTGACCACGAGCGCCACAAGGGTTACGAGCGCCCGAAGGCCCAGTAGTGGGTGGCGTGGCATGATGATCCCTCCTTAGAGCATCGGTGGTGCATACCGGCCAGATTGCCCCTGCTTGATACAGGCTATCTACACCGTTTGTATCACACTCCAAACCGGACCTTGTGCTATGAGGTCGTGATGTTCGAAGTTGCAGAGTTGGGAAGTCGTCTCTCCAAAACCGAGTTCAAGACTCGGGTGCCGGGCCTACGGGCCGAGCTTCTGGCGGCCCAGCAGCTCCTTCGGGACGCCGAGTTTCCGGTGCTTGTCCTGTTTGAGGGCGTAGACGCCGCAGGCAAGGGCGAAACGGTCAATTTGCTCAACGAGTGGATGGACCCCAGGTGGATCGTCAGTCGCGCCTGGGGTGAGGCGAGCGACGAGGAACGTGAACGACCGGAGTTCTGGCGTTATTGGCGTGGCTTGCCGGCCCAGGGGCGAATCGGACTGTTCCTTAACGCATGGTACTCGAGCCCGTTGTTGGACCGCGTGCATCGACGGGATGGGAAAGCCCGTTTTGACGCTCGTCTGACCCGTATCGCCCGGTTTGAGCGCGCCCTGGCGGATGACGGGGCCGTCGTGCTGAAGTTCTGGTTGCATCTCGACCGCGAAGCGCAGCGTCGTCGACTGCGACGTCTCGAAAAAGATCCCCTCCAGAGTTGGCGGGTCCGAAAAGACCAGTGGCGAAACTGGAAGCTGTATGACCGGTTTGTCGAGGCGGCGGAGCGAGCGCTGAGCGTCACGAGCACCGAGT
>JAYZGM010000173.1:0-6214 GCA_036336225.1 Acidobacteriota bacterium
GGTGGCGGAATGACTGGTGACGGAATGACCACGGCCGGCGCAGTGCCGGGCGTATCGTCCGAGGAGGAGGCGGCATCCACCTCTCCTGCGCTGTCGTAGTTCTTGGAAAGCACAAGTGCCACCGCCGGATCGAGCCGTACGGGTCCGGTGCCACCCCCGACGGCCTGGAGTTGCCCATCTCCGGCGACCATCACGAGGAGGCGGCCGTCCCGCGCCGGATCGGCGGTGGTCGACGGGGAAAATACCAGCTCCGACTCCGAGGGCGCTGCGACCGCGCCATAGATCGTCCCGTCCTCCCGGCTAAACAACGTAAGCTCCGTGCTTCTCCCGCCCTGCAGGATCAGATCGCCGGCATGTCTCGGTCCAGAGATGGGTCGCACGGGTAACGTCTGTCGCCATTGCTGTCCACCATCACGCCGATCTAAGGCCCAAAGCACATTGTCCAGTGACGCGAAGAATACGAGATGCTCGTCGACGGCGGGCAGACCCACGACGTCGCCCCCTGTGCGCCACCGCCACTCCGTCGTACCGTCCTCTTTCGACAGTCGATAGAAATAGTTGCCGGTGGTACCGACAAAGAGGTCGTCCAGCGGCAGAATCTGCTGGGGCGCGCCATCAAGGGTTCGCTCCCAGACCGTCTTGCCGGTCAACAGCTGTAGCGCACGAATCTGGCCGCTCTCGAGCGAGACATACATACGGTCGCCCGCCAACGCTGGGGGCACCAGAACGGCCCCGTCCACCTGCTGCTCCCACAGGATTTCGCCGCTCTCAGCTCGGATGGCGAGCAACGTGTTGTTTTCCAGCGCGACGATCAGCCATCCTGCATTCCACACCAAGGGTGCCGACACGCCCGCGTCAAGTGCGAGTACCCAATGGGCGCCTCCAGTGATGAAGTTGAGGGCACGGAGCTCCGTTCGAGACGCGGCGTAGAGCATGCCCCCCCCAGCGGTCGGTTGACCCTCCACCATCTGCATGACCTGCCAGAGTTCCGATCCGTCGGACAAATCCACCGCGACAATGTGTCCATCGGCCAACGCGACAAACACCCGGTCACCACCGGCGACGGGTGCGGCCACCGGAGACGCGGTCAGCGTGACCGACCAGCGCTGTTGTAGGGGTAACAGGGTCGAAGGCGTTCGTTTTTCACGAGGTGCGTTCGTGAAAAGGTCCGACCACTTCACGACCGCCTCATCGTCAAGCGTTTGGGCGGTGGCGCCCGTCGCGAGCGTGACCACTGCGAAGAGTCCGAGGACCGAAAAGACGCACCTCATGGCGCTGTTCATCTGGGAACTACAAGATGTAGTGGTGCGTGACCGCCACACATCGTTATAATACGCGATGAATCTGGCCTGTCTGCTGCCATTCTTGTAACCCGCGAAGTCGGGGACAACTCCCAGATTCCGGTCGCCCGTGTCTCATCAAACCCTACTCGTTCTCGACTTCGGATCTCAGTATACGCAGCTGATCGCGAGACGACTGCGCGAACTCAATGTGTACACAGAGGTCGTGCCCTATGGAACCCCAACCGAAGAGCTGGCCTCGCGACAGCCCGCAGGTCTTGTCTTGTCCGGCGGACCCTCGAACGTCAGTGATCCCGGCGCCCCCCGATGCGCCGAAGATCTCTTCTTACTTGGAATTCCAGTGCTCGGCATCTGTTACGGCATGCAGTTGATGGCCGACATGCTCGGGGGCAGTGTCGAGCCAGCGCCGGAACGCGAATTCGGTCATGCCACGGTCCATATCGAGGCGAACAGCCCCCTATTTGAATCTCTCCCGGGCGATATTCGCGTGTGGGCGAGTCATGGCGACAGACTGGCACAAATCCCTCCGGGATTTCGGCCTGTTGCGACCAGCGCCAACGCGCCAGTCGCGGCGATGGAGGATGCGTCCCGACGGTTCTACGCGTTGTTGTTCCATCCCGAGGTGGTCCATACCGAGCGTGGGGTGGATGTCCTCCAGAACTTCGCTACCACCATCTGCGGGTGCTCGGGCGACTGGACGATGACCTCGTTTCTCGACGAAGCGACCGAACAGATTAAACGTCAGGTCGGGACGGGACGCGTGGTATGTGGGTTGAGCGGCGGGGTTGACTCCACGGTCGCCGCCCTCTTGATTAGTCGGGCGATCGGAGAGCGGCTGACCTGCATTTTTGTGGACAATGGGCTGCTTCGTCTCAACGAAGGGGCCCAAGTGCGAAGCCGCTTCGAAGGACAGCTTGGGCTCTCGGTGGTGTTTGAGGACGCCAGCGAACGTTTTCTGACCGCCCTCGACGGGGTCATCGATCCAGAACAGAAGAGAAAGATCATCGGGGCGACGTTTATCGACGTCTTTGAAGGTGTCGCAACCCGGCTCGGGCAGTTTGACTTTCTCGCGCAAGGGACGTTGTATCCCGACGTCATCGAGAGCGTATCGGTGGTCGGTCCCGCCGCTCCGATCAAGAGCCATCACAATGTGGGTGGACTTCCCGCACGCCTCCGCTTTGCACTCGTTGAGCCCCTGCGGGCGCTCTTCAAAGACGAAGTACGCCGGCTTGGCGAGACATTGGGCTTGGGCGAGCAATTCGTGTGGCGCCAGCCCTTTCCCGGCCCCGGTCTCGCGGTTCGTATCTTGGGGGCGGTGACAACGCCGCGGCTGGAGATCCTGCGGGCCGCCGATGCAATCGTCACCGAGGAAGTCCGACGATTTGGCTGGTACCGACGTCTCTGGCAGTCGTTTGCAGTCTTGCTCCCCATACAGAGTGTCGGGGTCATGGGCGACGGACGCACCTATGAGTATGTGTTGGCGATTCGGGCGGTTGAGAGTCGAGATGGTATGACCGCCGACTGGGCCCGTCTGCCTAACGATCTGCTCGCCGTCATCTCGTCGAGAGTCGTCAACGAAGTGCGTGGGGTGAACCGTGTCGTCTATGACATCAGTAGCAAGCCTCCCTCAACGATCGAATGGGAGTAGCCTCGATGTCGACCGAGTTCGTTCATCTTCATCTTCACACCGAGTACTCGCTGCTTGACGGTGCCTGCCGAATTGGTGAGCTGCTCGATCACGCCCAAGAATCCGGGGCTCCCGCCCTCGCGGTGACCGAACACGGCAACTTATTCTCGAGCGTCATTTTCCACGATGAAGCCCGTAAACGCGGGGTCAAGCCGATCCTCGGATGCGAGGTCTATGTCGCGACCGGAAGTCGACATGCCCGGAGTGGCACGCCCGGCGAAACCAACAATCATCTCGTGCTGCTCGCGGAGAACCTGACCGGCTATCACAACCTTATCAAGCTCGTGTCGGCCGGCTACACGGAGGGGTTTTACTACAAACCGCGAATCGACAAGGAGCTCCTGGCGGAGCACGCGACCGGTCTCATTGGACTGAGCAGCTGTCTAAAGGGGGAAGTGGCAACCGGGCTCCGGACCGAGCAACCGGGCAAGGCCCGTGATGCGGCGGCAACGTTTCGCGACATCCTCGGACCGGGCAACTTCTTTCTTGAGATGCAGTATCAGGGGATCGAAGAACAACGGACGGTCAACCGAGGATTGCCGCCCATCGCGAACGAGCTCGGACTCCCATTGGTGTGCACCAATGACGTGCACTACCTCAAACAAGGTGACCATCGACCCCACGACGTCCTGTTGTGTATCGGCACTGGCAAGAACGTCAGCGACGAGCAGCGATTGCGCTATCACGGAGACCAGTTTTATCTGAAGACCGGCGATGAGATGCGCGCCGTCTTTGGCGACTGGCCACAGGCCATGTCGAACACGGTCGCCATCGCCGAGCGCTGCGATGTCGACCTGGCGACCGATGAGAACCATCTGCCGAACTTCGATGTTCCCGAACCGTTCACCGTTGAAGGATATTTTGAACACGTCACCCGTAAAGGGTTCGAGCAACGGCTCGAAACGTTACGCCGGCGTGGCGACACCGGAGAACTGAAACACCCGATCGACGAGTATGAGACCCGTCTCGCCTATGAGATCGACGTCATCATCAAGATGCGTTACCCCGGGTACTTCCTGATTGTGTGGGATTTCATCCGGTATGCCCGGGAACGTGGCATCCCCGTTGGGCCGGGTCGGGGATCGGCGGCCGGGAGTCTGGTCGCCTACTGTCTCCGGATCACCGACGTCGACCCGATGCAGTTTGACCTCATTTTTGAACGATTCTTGAACCCGGAACGGGTCTCGCTACCTGATATCGACATCGACTTCTGCGAGCGTCGCCGCGGCGAGGTGATCGAGTATGTCACCCGGAAGTATGGCCGGGACAACGTCGCCCAAATCATCACCTTTGGCACCATGAAAGCCCGGGCGGTGGTGCGCGATGTCGGGCGCACGATGGGAATGACCTATGCGGATGTGGACCGGGTCGCGAAGCAAATCCCACCCGCGCTCGATATGACGCTCGAAAAGGCCCTTATCGAGAATCCGGCACTCAAGAATCTCGAACGTCAGGACCCGCAGGTCTCCGAGCTGATTACGGTGGCTCAACGGCTGGAGGGAATTGCTCGACACGCGTCGGTGCATGCAGCCGGAGTGGTGATCGCCCCGAAACCGGTCACCGAGTTTGCGCCGATTTACAGGAGTCAGAAAAACGAGATCACTACCCAGTGGGCGATGAAGGAGGTTGAGCGGGTCGGGCTGCTCAAGATGGACTTCCTTGGTCTCAGCACGCTCACGTTACTCACCGACGCGGTTGCGCATATCGAGGAAACCACCGGCACGTCGATTGCTCTCGACGCGATGCCGATGGATGACGCCAAGACGTATCAGCTGTTCTGTGATGGCCAGACGCTCGGGATTTTTCAGTTCGAGAGCTCGGGCATGCGGGACACGCTACGCAAAGCCAAGCCACAACGCTTCGAGGACCTGATCTCACTCAACGCCCTCTATCGGCCAGGGCCACTTCGGGGAGGCGTCATCGACGACTTCATCGCCCGCAAGCACGGCAAGGTCGAGATTGAGTACGAGCTACCCGCTCTGGAGCCGATCCTGAAGGACACTTACGGGGTGATCGCGTTTCAGGAGCAGGTGATGCGTATCGCCAGCGACCTGGCCGGTTTCACAATGGGTGACGCTGACGTGCTCCGGAAGGCGATGGGGAAGAAGAACGCCGCGGTGATGCAGGCCCAACGTGAGCAGTTTGTCACCGGCGCCGTGGCGCGGGACGTGCCCCAGAAGCAGGCGACCAAGATCTTCGACCTCATGGAGTTCTTCGCCGGCTATGGATTTAACAAATCCCATTCGACCGCGTATGCCCTGTTGGCCTATCAGACCGCCTATCTGAAGGCCAACTACGCAGAGCATTTCATGGCGTCGCTGCTGACCATCGAAGCTCAGAACACCGACAAGCTCGCGTTGTATCTCGGCGAATGCCGGGACATGGGTATTCCCGTGCTGGCGCCCGACTTGAACGCGAGCGCCCTGGGTTTTCGTGTCACCCCTAACGGCGTACGATTCGGATTGACGGCGGTGAAAAACGTCGGAGAAAGCGCGGTCGCCTCGTTGCTGGCATGCCGGAAGGAAAGGGGACGTATCGAGTCCCTTTTTACCTTGTGCGAGGAGGTCGATCTCCGGCTGGTCAACAAACGCGTGTTTGAGAGTCTCATCAAGGCCGGTGCGTGTGACTCGCTCTTGGCGTCGGAACCACGCCGTGCGATTCCGCGACGCTCCCGGCTGCTGGCGATCGTGGACCGAGCACTCGAGTATGGGGGGCGGGTTCAGCGGGACCGTGAGCGGGGACAGGCGCAGCTGTTCGGGTCTATCGACGAACAGACCGGCAGCGAGGCAGACGTTCCATTGCCTGAGGTGGCGGTGTGGACCAAGGCCGAGCAGCTGTCCTTCGAAAAGGAATCACTCGGTCTCTATCTCAGCGGGCACCCAATCGATGAGCAACGTGATCAACTCGAGGCCGCCGGGGCTAAAACGGTCGCGGATCTCACACCCGGAGACGGCACGGTCTTGGTGGGCGGCATCATCAGTGTCTATCGACCGCGAAAGACGCGTCAGGGCTCGCCAATGGCCGTGTTGACCCTCGAAGACCGAAGCGGAAGTCTCGAAGTGGTCGTGTTTCCAAGAACGTATGAACGATGTGTCAGTGTCTTGGCCGCTGATCGTCTCGTAGTGGTGTCAGGCCGACTCGACAAGGACGAAGAAACGGCTCGTATCCTCGCGGATGACATACGTTCGATCGAAAGCTTGACTGGCTCGGTGGGTCGCACGCTTTC
>JAYZGM010000174.1:0-5018 GCA_036336225.1 Acidobacteriota bacterium
GCGGTCTTCAACTGGCCTGTGTTACGTCCGTGAGCGCGTCCGACGAGAAGGGGACGCCTGCAGCCCACGTGAACCGGAGGTGGAGAGCGAGTCCCCCCCACGGCGACTCGTGCATGGTGACGCTCGCCAATCTCGGGTGGCCGCGGTCCTATCGAGCCGCACCCACTCCTTCCTCCAGAAAGGCCACAAGCGGCTGCACGACCGTGTCCGGTTCCTCGAGGTGTGGTACGTGGCCGAGACCAGGCAACAGCAGCACGCGACCGTTACCGTTCGGGACGGTGTCGGCCAACACCTTCATGCGCTCCTGGAAGGTGGCGGCGGGGCCCAGCAGCAAGTCCTCTGCTCCACCGAACGCCAGCGTCGGCACCTGAATGTGCGCCCAGTCATACACAACCGGGTCGGCGTACAGCATCTGGCTGATGATGGACTGCACCATCGCCAGCCGGGGCCAGTCGGCACTGAGTGTCCACGAATAGCGGATGCGTGTGTAGGTCTCGAACTCGTCGTTCCAGGCTTCCGGGTCATGCCCCACATAACGGCTCAGACTCGCGCGCGTGCTCTGATAGTCGGTCTTGAGGATCCGGTCGTACACCTCGTCGATCGGTGGCATCGGACGGTTGTAACGACCGTCGCTGAGACCGATTGGGTTGTAGACCACCAGCCGCTCGACAGCCTCCGGGTATTGCGTGGTGAAACGCGTGGCCAGCATGCCCCCCATCGAGTGCCCCACCACCATCACCTTGTCGATCTCCTCGGCCTGCAAGAGGAGCCAAGTGTTGCGTGCCTGCGAGTTGAAATTGTAGGGCGCAATCGGTTTCGACGACTTGCCATAACCAATTTGGTCGGGAACGATGACGCGGAATCCGGTGGCGGTCAAACCGTCGATGATTGCCCCGAAGTAGAACCCACCAAAGTTGTTCCCGTGCAAGAGCATCACGGTGTGACCGTTGGGCGAGCCTGCCGGCGCGATATCCATATACGAGATGCGAACGTCCTGGCTATAGACGCTGATGTCGAGGTATTTGCTCGGGTGCGGATACGGGCACTCGTCGCAGGTAATGCTGCCCGGCTTCACATCGGTGGGCGTCGGGACCGGGGGTAAGATGGTGCCTTGCGCAGCGGCGGTCGCCGCGGCAACAAGCAACAAGAAGGAACAACAGAGCGATCTCATGTATGTCGGCATAGGTCTGCAGCTAGGAAGTTTGCGTGTGTGGTTCGAGCCACCCGGATCCCCGGAGTGTGAGTGAAATGTACCACACCACGAGAAGCCGTATGTTGCTGACCGCCGCGATGGGCTACCAGACGATGTTCAAGCCCTCGGAAGTCTCCCTCGAACATACCGGACAACGTGTTTCAACAACGCGCGGCAGTCACGAGACGTACGGGCGTGTCGCTCGCCCTTCAAACGAGCCACCCGGTGCCGGAGCCCTGTGATCTTCTCCTGAGCCCTGGTCAGCCGTTGGCGGACTTGCGGAACGCGAGCCTGGTGCGTTGCGCTAGCCTTCCGTGTCTTGGCGAGTTCATACGCCAATCGAGTGACTCTGGTGTCTGCCCTCCTCAGTTTTTCCGCTCTTTGACCAGTCTGGTCTCTGCCGCCAACATGGCCTGCCCCGGCACGGCACCGAGAAGCGCGTTAGAGACCCGTCCTGGTTTGAGGTCTGCCGTCACGAACTCGCGCCCCTCAAGAAGCGGCCCGAGGCACCGAAGTGACTCGAAGTCGGTGTCGACGTAAATACCACCAAACAGCCAAAGCACCTCCAAGCCTAGGATCCTGGCGCGTTCGACGGGAGCGCGTAAGCTGTTGTTGGCCTCCTCGCGTCGCAGCGTCGCAGCCAGCGTGTGCTCCCGCCAACATCTCAACTCCCACTCAGGCTGGTTTGACAACCAGGAGCGCTGATAGCGCACGACCTCCTCGGAAAAATGGTCGAGCCGACCCAAGTTTGATGGACCAGCCTGGGAATCAGGACCATGCATACGAGAGATTGGGATGACGTGCCGTGTATTCGTCGCCCGCCACTCACAGGATCTTCGGCGTTCGCCTTGCTGCCAGCTGCCAGCCAACAGACGGCTCTGGCACCACGCAGCCCCCTTGACGTCCCTCAGAACCGATCGATCGGGAGGAGTCGGAGCCTCGGGGCTCCCCCGACCGCCTCAAACCCGGGGCAACCGGTAGACGCGCATGGCGGTGTCGTGAAACATCGCCGCCCGCTCGTCGGCTGAGAAGCCCACGGTCAGCTTCTTGAACTGGTTCCAGAGGACCGTGTAGGAACAGGACAACTTATCGACCGGAAAGTTGCTTTCGAACATACACCGATCGGGGCCGAACTGATCGAACATGTAGTCATACCAGTCACGATTAGCCGCGAGTAGTTGGTCAGATGTCGGTGGCTGGTCCCGTTCGTGCCAGCCATGGCCATTGACCACCATCTGGATGCCGCCCACCTTCGCCACGACGTTCTGGTGCTTCGCCAACTCGGCCACGGCCACCTTCCAAGCGGCAAACACCTCGTCGCGCTGGCCGGCGTAGGGCCCCACTCCAATCGGTCCGCCCAGATGGTTAAAGATGATCGTGGTGTCGGGAAACGCCCCGGCCAGGTCCGCCAGGTCGACGATGTGGGTGTGATACACCCAGCCTTCGAACGACAGACCGTAGGTGCGAAGATGCGTGTAGCCTTTCCGGAAGTCCGGATCCAGGAGCAGGTGCTCCGGACCGGCTGTCCGCCGGGCCACCACGGGCGGTTCCGCCCAGGCGGCTCGGTGCCGGATACCCCGAAAGCGCTGGGGGCTCGCAGCGATCTGCGCCTCGAGCACCGGCACGACCCGGTCACCAAGCCGCACGTCGGCGCTGCCGACGATGCCCGTCGCCACCCGGGTCTCTCCATACAGGCCACTCGCACTTTTCGCCGCAACGCCCTGCACAAACTCGGTCTCCCCTACCACTCGAAGCTCTTCCGGCCCGTCAGCCCGATACATCGAGGAGCATTCCACGAACACGGTCTGGCGCACGTTGTGCTGGCTGGTATCGTCCAACAGCTCCTCGAGTAGATAGCGGTTACCTGGCCGGTCCCACAGATGGTGATGCGGATCGATGATCGGCAACCCGGGTTCGAGCACCGGTTCATCGGTCAGCGCCAGCCAGTCCTGACGGGGCCCACTGGCCACAGCGTTCCGCTGGGCTGTGGCGCGGGCCGGCGCGGCACCCGCCAGTACACCGGCGGCGACACCGCCGAAGGCGTAGGTCCCCGCGCGAGCAACGAAGTGTCGACGTGTGATTTCATCCATCTCGTTCTACCTTCCAGATCGGCGACCACGACCGACGCATCGCAACGGTCGCCATGCCAATGGGGTGGTGTTGCCGCTCCCGCCGGACGGAACTCGCGGAACGCATTCCCCCGCCACAATAGGGATCCAGCCGGAGGCAGTCAACGACGGCCACCGAAAACACGCCTTCGAGAAACGGACCGATGGACTCTATGGCACGCCGGACATCGCCTCGCCAGACGGGACACAAGCTCATCTTGCTCGATATCGCTCGGACCCACGCGTCTCCCACACCCCACCGTGGTACCATCGCGGCATGCGTGCGGACCGAGTACCGACGATGGCGGTGAACCTGGCCTTGACTCTGTCACTTGGCTGCGGTGCATCCAACGAATCGAGCGCGCCGGTGAATGAGGGCCAGGCCTCTGAAGACACTGCGCGCACCGCCCGTCTCCCAGGCGAGATTGTGACCGGCCAGGTTGAGGTTGGTCCGCTGACGTTCGATGTCAGGATGGCGGGACCGGATGACGGTGAGGTTGTGCTCCTTCTCCACGGTTTTCCGCAAACGTCGCACGAATGGCGGCAACAGCTCCCTGCGCTTGGAGAAGCGGGGTATCGCGCCGTGGCGCCCGACCAACGAGGCTACTCCCCGGGCGCTCGGCCGACCTCGGCGGTGGACTACCGACTCAATCTCCTGGTCCGTGACATCGTCGGCATTGCGGATGCGATCGGCGCCGACCGGTTTCACCTGGTCGGGCACGACTGGGGCGCCATTGTGGCCTGGGCGGTTGCGACGGCAATCCCGGACCGGCTGATCACCGTCACCCCAATCTCGGTGCCACATCTGGACGCCTTCGCGCGCGTGCTTCGCGACCCCGCCTCGTGCCAACCGGCCGCCTCCGCGTACTTTGATGTGTTTGTGCAACCGGACTCGGAGGATGCATTCCTCGCCGACAACGCCACGCGGTTGCGAAGTATCTACGCCGGTGTCGACGAGGCCGCCATCGACGAGTTCGTCCGGGTGCTGGGTACGAAGGCCGCGCTCCGATCCGCGCTCAACTGGTATCGCGCAAACATTTCCAACCGGCTGCCGTTGGCCCCACCACTGGGCAACGTGCAGGTGCCGACCATGTTCGTCTGGAGCAACGGCGATACGGCCCTCTGTGTGGACGGCGCCGAGCTCACGGCGGAGTATATTGACGCACCGTATCGTTTCGAGGTGCTTGAGGGCGTGAACCACTGGATTCCCGACCTGGCACCAGCCGCGCTCAACGCCCTCCTGCTCGACCACCTCGCCGCCTATTCCGAGCGCTGACATCACCCTCGGTCGGGTACGTCATCGACGGTCTTCCCGCAGAACGCCTGACCACGTGTCAAGCAGACTCATCCGTGACCTCTCCCCTCTCCATCATTCGATGATGGCCTGCATGACCGCGTTCTCGAATTCCGGTCGCATCTCTCGAATCGGCGTCTGGATCATCAGAATCGCGACGATCTCGTCTCGAGGGTCCACCCAGAAGTGGGTGCCGAAGGCCCCGCTCCACCCAAAACTGCCGTCCGACAACCGTGAGCCTCCCGCGACTGAATTACTAAGCACCCGGACGCTGAGCCCATAGCCTTCGCCAACCGGACGTCCCGGAAGCGTATCGGCGATATGCAGGGCGGCCATCTGTTCGACCGTTCTCGGACTCAGCAGACGCTCGCCATGCAGCGCACCGCCGTTGAGGAGCATCTGGCCAAACTTCACATAGTCCTCG
>JAYZGM010000175.1:0-8516 GCA_036336225.1 Acidobacteriota bacterium
ATCATCGTACGTATGAACACCATCGCCGGACGCGGCAGTGGGAGACGTCTCGTACAGGACCTGCAAATACTCGTTCACAAAGTGCGACAACGGCTCCGAGGTGTGCATGGGGATCGACGCGCTCTTCGGTATCAGAAGTGATGTCCTCGTCAGCGGCCCGTGGACAACCCTTGGACACGCTGGCACTGACCGGCCCCGGCAGTAACACACCGGGCGCTCGGTCCCACGCGGAGTCTCACAACACGCAAGCCCAGACAAAACATATCAATATTCTTCGTCCTTCGCGCCACCGGACCCGAAAGTCTCTTGCGGTCTCGATTCACGGCGAAGTCGTTCATCACTGGAACTCGTCGTCCTTGGTCGCATCGCCGGCTGGGCGGCACTCGCCACAATCCACGTGCGTTTCCCTCTGATGCCATCCGTTAGGATCTCGATGCATCGAGGTGAGACACTCTGAATGTTACCTCATGCCTGGCACCCTGTACTTGGTAGCGACCCCGATTGGTAATCTCGAGGACATTACCTTCCGCGCAGTTCGAGTTCTGGGAGAGGTGCAATTGGTCGCCGCCGAGGACACTCGCCGCACGGCGACACTGTTGCGACACTACGAGATCCGGACGCCTACCATCAGCCTCCACGATCACAACGAACGAGCTCGGACCCCCAGGCTCGTGGCGCGCATACTCGAGGGTGACTCGATCGCGCTGCTCTCAGACGCGGGCACGCCTCTGGTGTCTGACCCTGGCCTTCATCTGGTCCGTCAATGCATTAACGTCGGTATCTCGGTTGTCCCCATCCCAGGTCCCTCGGCTGTCCTGAGCGCTCTCACCGCATCGGGGGCCCCGATGAATACTTTCGTCTATTTAGGTTTTCCACCAAGAAGGTCTAATGACCTAAAGCGGTGGTGCTCAGCGTTGGCTCAGGAGGACCGGACCGCAGTGTTCTTCGAATCGCCGCACCGCCTCCTCACCACGCTCACGGTTATGAAGACCACACTCTCCGGCACGACCGTGTCGCTGTGCCGTGAGATGACCAAAGCCCACGAAGAACTAGTTTCTGGCCCTATCGAAACAATTCTTGACTCGGTTAGGATACCCCGAGGAGAGTACACCTGTGTGGTGTGGCCGGGCAACCATCGGGTCGCGGTGACGCCGGCCATGCCCGACGGACCGGCTCTCTTGAGCGAATTAGGTCTTTTAACAAAGAAAGGGTTTTCTCGTCGAGCCGCGGTGAAGGACATGGCTCGTCGCTATGGGATGTCGTCGCGGAACTTGTACCAAGCACTCGAGTCCGCGAAGTTGGTGGCAAATGGCAAGCCCCCCGCCCTATTTCGACGGTGACCCCCCAAGCACCTTGACCACTTCTAGTCTGTTTGCTATGGTTTCCGGTCGATCTTAAGCTTGAGTGCCAGCGGTGTTCAGCCAGCGAGAATTGATCGGCAATCGTAAGATAGCGGCCCTACACTCAGTGTCACCGGTCGAGCGACCGTCCCGGTGACACGGATCGAGACCCCCTGATGGCCAAGCAGCGACGCTCGCCCTCCCGAGCCGCCGGCAAGAAAGCGCCACAGGCCAAATCGGCGACCCGAGCAAAGAGCTCCACGCCGGCCCGAACCAAACCGGCGAAAGCTAAACGCTCCAGCACCAAGGGTGCCAAGAAGGTCGCGGTCTCAAAGACGCGAAAGCCTACGAGTCGTCGTGCGGCCAGTAAGAGTACGAAGACCCGCAAGCCCACATCTCGGCGTTCCCGGACCGTCACGCCGATTACCAGGATTCGAGACGCCTACGCCAAGGCGGTTGGTCTCTATGAACGAGGCCTCAAGGCGCTACAACGAAAGAACTACGCCTCGGCGGCGACCACCTTCCGGCAGGTGCTCGAGCAGTTCCCCGACGAACGCGAGCTTCACGAACGGGCCCGGCTCTACTTGAACGTCTGTGAACGAGAGATCGGTCCAAAAGCCAAGACGCCCAGGACCGTAGACGACCGAATCCTGGCCGCTACCGTCGCCGTGAACCAGCGGCGGCCAGACGAGGCGGTGTCGCTACTGCGTGGGGCCGTCTCTTACCATCCCACCGACGATCGACTGCACTATCTACTGGCGATTGCTCACGCCCTCCGCAGCGACGGCAACCTCGCGGCCAAGCACCTCGCCAAGGCGATTGCCCTCAATCCCGACAACCGCGTACACGCACGTCATGAGCCGGATTTCGACGCGGTCAGAGGCACGCAGCCGTTCATTAATGCGTTGAGTTGAGCGGTCTCTAACCAGTGGGTGCCGCGGCCTGGCCACCACTTCGATTACACTGAGGCGTCGTGCCAACTCATGTGTTGATTCTTGCGGCTGGTCAAGGGACCCGCATGCGCACCAGCCGCCCGAAGGTACTACATAGCGTGGCCGGTCTGCCGCTCATCGAGCATGTGCTCAGAGCGGCCGACTCCCTCAATCCAGCCCGAACCGGAGTGGTCCTGGGCCATCAAGCGTCATTGGTCCGTGACCATCTCACCGCACGGTCGTCGCTCAGGGTCGCGCACCAGACGGAACAACGCGGCACCGGCCACGCGCTTCTCCAAGCCCAACCGCTGTTCGAGGGCACCGAGGGCACACTCGTCGTCCTGTCAGGGGATGTACCGCTGATCCGACCAGAAACGCTCCAACAGCTGCTCAACGCCCATGTCCACGCTCACGCGGGGTTGACGGTGTTAACGGCGCAGGTCGACCGTCCCTACGGATACGGCCGTATCATCCGCAAGAACGACCGGATGACCCGGATCGTCGAAGAGCACGAGGCCTCGGAGATGCAACGCCGGATCAAGGAGATCAACAGCGGCATCTATGCGCTCGATCTCCCACCGTTGTTCGATGCACTTCGGGGTCTCCCATCGACCGGTCACAAGGAAGAGATCTACTTGCCATGGTTGGTTTCTATCTACCGACGTCGGGGTCTTCCTGTGGAGACGGTGACCGTAGCAGATGCGAATGAGGTTCGCGGAATCAACACGCAGAACGAGCTGGCGGAGGTCAAGACCATAGTGAAGCAGACGAGGAACGAGGAGCTGATGGCGGCCGGTGTCACCATTGAGGACCCGGCCACGACCTACATCGACATGGACGTTACAGTTGGTCCCGACACCGTCATTCATCCGGGCGTGTTCCTCGAGGGGGGGACCACGATCGGCGCGCGATGCGAGCTTCACGCGGGGGTGCGTATCGTCGACTCGACGGTGGGCGACGATGCCCGGATCAACAACCATTGCGTGATTCAAGGGGCGACGGTGGCGACGGGGGCCCAAGTTGGACCGTTCGCGCATCTCCGGCCCGGAGCCGAGCTTGGTGAAGCGACGAAAGTCGGCAACTTTGTCGAGATCAAGAAGTCGACACTCGGAAAGGGGTCGAAGGCCAACCATCTGACCTACCTCGGTGACGCGCAGATCGGGAGCGGGGTCAACGTGGGCGCCGGCACAATCACCTGTAACTACGACGGGGAGCACAAGCACCCCACCACCATCGGGAATGGCGTGTTCATTGGGAGCGGCACTCAGCTTGTGGCCCCAGTGGTCCTGGGAGAGGACGCCTATGTCGCCGCCGGTTCTTGCGTGACCGAGGATGTCCCGGCCCGCACGCTGGCCATCGCCCGTGGTCGCCAGAGCAACAAGAACGGATGGGTGAACCAACGAGCGACGGCGTCGAATGGCGCTTCCCAGGGTCCCGAGCCGAAGTAGCGACCCTATCTGGACGGCGGTGCACTAGTCATGTGCGACATCATCGGATACATCGGAACCAAACCGGAGATGGCTGTCTTGACGCCAGGCGGCGTGACCTATGGGGACTTCGATTTGATCGAGATCCCGGCCACATCCCAACGCATCACCTGGGACGACCAGCCACGAAACCTCGTCAAGAGCGTGACGGTGGAGTGACCGAGTTCCTCTCCCAATTGAACCCGGAGCAGCGCCGGGCAGTACTGCAGACGGAAGGCCCGTTGCTCATCCTGGCTGGGGCGGGATCCGGGAAGACCCGCGTCATCTCGTATCGAACGGCCTATCTCATCGGCAATGGACACGCCGCACCTGATGAGGTGCTCGCTGTTACATTCACGAACAAGGCGGCGGAGGAAATGCGGGAGCGGGTCGAGCGGCTCCTCGCCACCGACTGTCGCCGTCTGTGGATCTCGACGTTCCATTCGTTCTGCGCGCGGGTCTTGCGACGGGATGGACCCGCGATCGGCCTCACTCGTGATTTTGTCATCTACGACTCTTCGGACCAGCTCGCCGTCGTACGTCGCGCGCTGCGTGACCTGGACATCGACGACAAGCTCCTTCCGGCGAGACAGGCACTGACCGCGATCAGCCAAGCCAAGAACCAGATGGTGGACCCCGACGGCATGCGGGGGGAGAGCTGGAGTGCCCGAGGCGAGCTGGCAGCCAAGGTCTATGAGCGATACCAGCGGGCGTTGTCTGACGCCAGTGCCCTAGATTTTGACGACCTTCTTCTGCGATCAGTCCACCTATTCTCGAACGCCGAGTCTGTCAGACAACGGTATGCGCGTCGGTTCCGGTTCATCATGGTCGACGAGTATCAGGATACGAACCAACCGCAATACCGTCTCATCCGACTGCTGGCCGATCATCATCGTAATCTCTGTGTGGTCGGAGATCCGGACCAATCAATCTATCGATGGCGGGGCGCCGATCTCCGCAACATCATGGACTTCGAGACGGATTTCTCCGAAGCAACGGTGGTCCATCTCGAACAAAACTATCGCTCCACGCAGGTCATCCTGGATGCGGCGTCCGCCCTCATCCAACAGAACCGGAACCGGAAGGAAAAGCGGCTCTGGACCGACCGGGCCGGTGGCGCCCTGATCCGCTACTTCCGCGGCGGCGACGAGCTCGAGGAAGCGGATTTTGTCACGGCGCGACTCCACGAGACCCTCACAACCGACGAGAAGCCCATCGGCGTGCTCTATCGCACCAATGCCCAATCGCGCGCGCTCGAAGACGCGCTGATCCGGGAGGGGCTCGCCTACAAGATCATCGGAAGCGTCCGGTTCTACGAACGCAAAGAGATCAAAGACGCCCTGGCCTATTTGCGACTGTTGATGAACCCTGACGACGATGTCAGTCTGCGACGAGTCATCAATGTACCGGCGCGTGGCGTCGGGAAGGGCGTGATGGCCTCGCTCGAGGAAATCACCTCGACGGTGGTCGATGCCGGCCCGCTGTTTGCGGCGACCGAACTCAAGAGCGCCGGCCCAAATTCACTGTGGACGCGTCTCAACCGAGCGATCGATGAAAAGCTCGTGGCGACTCGGGCCGCCACCGCGCTTGGGCGATTTCGCGATCTGATTCGCGCGCTACAGGACATCGGGTCGCGTGAACCGGTGTCCGACGTCTTGGGAAAACTCCTGGCTCAAAGCGGCTATCTGGACGACCTCCGCGAGCAACACACCGAGGAGTCCGAAGGACGTCTGTCCAACTTGATGGAGCTCGTTTCCGCGGCGCGCGACTATGAGGTCCGTGAACCGGAGGCCTCGCTGAGCGGATTCGTCGACCGGCTGTCGCTCCTCTCCGAGACCGACGACGAGCAAGGCACGCGGGAAGCCCGTATCTGGCTGATGACCCTCCACGCGGCAAAAGGGCTGGAGTTTCCGGTGGTGTTCATCGTGGGGCTGGAAGAAGGATTGTTTCCCCACACGCGGTCCCAGCAGGATGACGACGAGCTCGAGGAGGAGCGGCGGCTGTGTTACGTCGGCATGACGCGAGCCCAAACGCGTCTGGTTCTCACGAGCGCCGCGCGGCGACGCGTGTTTGGCGAATACCAGTCCTCAGAGCCGTCCCGGTTCTTGAGCGAGATCCCACCCGGGTTGATGGATGTCGTCGAACCGGTTTTTTCCACGCCAGCCCCTAGCCCCACGACGTTCGGGCGACACCGGCGCGGACGACACCGCTCGCCCGCAGTACCGGACGAGAGTATTCAGCCCGACTACGGCTACACCTACGAAGACGAAGACCAGTCAGTGATTAGTATCAGCCCCGGCACTCGCGTCCGACATCCAACCTTCGGCATCGGGACGATTCTGTCCGTTGAACCGTTGACGGACGATATGAAGCTCACCGTGCGCTTCGCCGATATTGGCCGCAAGACCCTCCGGGCCAAATTCGCGAAGCTGACATTGGCCTAGGGTCGGGCGGTGCGGGCGCGTCGTCCGTGTCGGGCATTTTCGTGCCGGGGGTGCTAGACTGCGCGGCGACCCATGCCGCGACAGGTCACCAACGCAACCGCGTCTGACTCCAGAGCTCGCAGACATCCGTTTGAGCGACTTCTCCCGGCGATCCCGCTCGCGGCTCTGTTTCTGGGTCTCTGGCTTGTTCTGTCACCTCAGCGCGACCTGTTTCATGTCGGTCTCGGCGGGGCGACCGCCGCCGTGGTGGCGTGGATCGCGGTCGGACTCGTCGGCCTGACCCCACCGATCGGGCGCCCCTCAGGCGTGACCTGGATCCGTTTCGCCGAGTACTTGCTGTGGCTGGGCTGGCAGGTGGTGGTGGCCAGCCTCAGGGTCGCGCAAGTAGTACTCGACCCACGGCTTCCGGTTGACCCCACTGTATCCCGCATCCGCTCCGCGCAGCCGAGTAACCTGGCCAAGTTGACACTGGCCAACTCGATCACCCTCACTCCCGGTACGGTAACACTCGACGTGACGGAGGATGAATTCCTGGTGCACGCTCTCACCCGGCAGGGCTCTCGCGATCTCGAGCACGGTGCCATGTCTCGCCGGGTAGCAGCCCTCTTCGAGCGAGCGGAACCAGGAAGGGAACCGAGGTAATGAGCCTGTCGCCGCTCCTCGTTTCGGTGGCGGTCGCACTCGGGTTCGTCATGCTCCTATCGCTCTACCGAGTGGTGAGCGGCCCGTCGATCTTTGACCGCTTGACCGGTCTGGGGCTCATCGGGAGCAAAACGATCGTCCTCTTGGTCGTGCTGGGTGTTTGGAGCGGCCGCGCCGACCTGTATGTCGACATTGCTTTGTCCTACGCCCTGATCAGCTTTGTGGGAACCCTCGTGCTCGCCAAGTATTTTGAGACCACCAAGGAGTCGGAATGACGGCTGTCGCCGGTGTGATGCTTGTGGTTGGGTTCGGCTTCGTGCTGACCGGGGTGATCGGTATCCTGCGACTCCCCGACTTCTATTGTCGACTCCATGCCATGGGCAAGTGCGACACGCTTGGGGTGGCCCTGATGCTGGGCGGACTCGCGCTGTATCAGGGCGTCAGCTTGGCGAGCGTGAAGATGTTGCTGGTCGTGGTGTTCATCTCGCTGGCCAATCCCACCGCAACCCACGCGCTGGGCCGAGCCGCGATGCGGGCCGGGCTGGCGCCGTGGCGCCGCGACGAGAGGGACGCATGATCGCCGCGCTGGCGCCGTTGTTCCTGGGTCTCCTGGTTGTCTGCGCCCTCGCAGCGCTGCAGATCAGGGACCTACTCTCGGCGGTGATCCTCTTCGGGGCATTTAGCTTTTTCTCAGCTGCGTTCTTCGTGGTGCAAGATGCGCTGGACGTGGCGTTCACTGAAGCGGCAGTGGGTGCCGTGATCACCACGGTGTTCTTCGTCAGCGCCATCCGACGCACTGATCGGAGGGTGCAGTGAGCGGCCGGCTGGCCGTCCTGTTGCTGGCTCCCGTGCTCTTCGTGCTGATACGCGCCGCCGCGGAGCTACCACCGGTGGGCGACGGCAGCGCCGCGCCCTTCGTCCACGTGGCGCCGCGCTACATTGAGCACGGGCACGCCGAAACTGGTGCGACCAACCTCGTCACCGCGGTGTTGGCCGACTATCGTGGCTACGACACCTTTGGGGAGCTCACGGTCATCTTCACCGCGGGTTTGGCGTGCCTGCTCATCCTCCGGAGCTGGGACGCCCCCCGAGCCGCTCGGCCCTCGGCAACGAGGCCCCCCGATGAGTAACGCCTTTGGCAGCCCGGTGCTCGACGTGGCCTGCCGGCTGCTGGTTCCCTTTATGTGGCTATTTGCCGTCTACGTGCTGATCCATGGTCATGAGAGCCCTGGCGGCGGATTCCAGGCCGGGGTCATTTTGGCCGCGTCGATCATCTTGCTGCGACTGGTACGAGGGGACGACGCTCAGGAGACGTTGACCACCGAAGGGGCGCTGACACTCGCCTGTCTCGGCCCGCTGCTCTATGGCGGCATCGGGATAACGGCCATGCTGTTCGGCGGCAATTTTCTCGATTACGGCGCCCTCCCCCTGCCATTGGAGACGGTCGAAGTACGTGTCCTTGGCACGCTGGGTATCGAGGTGGGGGTCACGATCGGCGTGGCCGGGGTGTTGACTCTGATCTACGACACGCTGGCCGACTGGGGCAGTCGCGAGGAGGGCGACCGATGAGCGCCTTGGGGTGGGGACAGCTTCAGTATGTCCTCGCGGCCGTGTTGCTGCTTGTCGGGCTCTACGGCATGCTGGTCAAGACCAACCTGGCCCGCAAGTTGATGGCCATGAACATCATGCAGG
>JAYZGM010000176.1:0-18722 GCA_036336225.1 Acidobacteriota bacterium
GTCGCGTCAACGGGACTCGGTGTCTCGCAGAAGCGTTAGCAGGTCTCGAGACCCGTCCGAAGACGCTCGTCGTGGCTTCGGCGGTCGGCTTCTATGGCGACCGTGGCGACGAGCGGTTAACCGAGGCATCACCCGCGGGAACGGGGTTCCTGCCAGAGGTGTGTCAAGCGTGGGAGGCGGCGGCGGATCCGGCGCGAGACGCCGGCATCAGGGTCGTGCATCTCCGAATTGGCATTGTGCTGACGCCGGCGGGCGGCGCGCTTGGTCAAATGCTTCTCCCGTTCAAGATGGGGGTCGGCGGTGTGATCGGAACCGGGAGACAATACATGAGCTGGGTCGCACTTGATGATGTCCTCGGGAGCACGCTACATGTGCTCGTTACCGAAGACCTCGAGGGCCCGGTCAACGTGACGGCACCGCACGCGGCGACGAATGTCGAGTTCACGAAAACGCTCGGGCGGGTGCTTGGTCGCCCCACGGTACTCCCGATGCCAGCCTTCGGGGCACGATTGGCGTTCGGGGAGATGGCAGACGCCTTGCTGATATCGGGTGCGAAGGTCGAGCCAGCCAGGCTTGAGGACACAAACTTCCAGTTTGCCCACCCCGACCTAGAAGGGGCGCTTCGGCATCTGCTGGGACGATCCTGAAAAGACGGGGCGGTTAGCGCTCGAACACCGGTTTCCACTCGCGTGTCTGCCGGTCGCCCTCGGCCCGTTCGGTGGCACTCAGACTGCTGACGACCTGGTCACGAGCTTGGGCCGCGCGCGTCCGCGCGTCTCCCTCGAGTCGGTCGATGGCTAGGCTGAGCCAGAGGTAGGCGGTTGACGCATCCGTCGGTGTACCGATGCCCTCTCGATAGAGCAAGCCGAGTTCGTATTGCGCTAGGCCGTCCCCCTGGTCGGCCGCGAGCCCCAGCCAGCGTGTCGTCTCCCCGAGGTCTCGGGGCACGCCGCGACCATCTCGATACATCAGCCCCAAGAACCGTTGAGCGCCGGCGTACCCTTGGTCGGCCGCGGGACGAATCCACCGAGCGGCCTCGAGGTCGTCCGGCGGAACGCCACGGCCGGTCAGATACATGAACCCAAGATCTCCCTGGGCCTCGGCGAGTCCTCGGGCTGCCGCTAGGCGCAGCCATCGCACCGCTTCCGCGTCGTTCGGCGTCACCCCGCGACCGTTCACATAGACCAGCGCTAGGCTGTATTGGGCCCGGGTCATGGCTGCAATGTTTGCGTCCGAGCGTGCGTGAATCGGGTCGGCCGCCATTTGCAACCAACGTAACGACTGGGTGTCATCCTGGGGTACGCCGCGGCCCACGCCATACAGGTAGGCGAGGTCCACCTGCGCCACCACAAATCCCTGGGTGGCTGCCATCCGCAGCCACCGCGCGGCCTTGGAGTCGTCTTCTTCGACACCTCGGCCCTCGAGATACATGGCAGCCAAGCTGGCCTGTGAGCGTGCATGTCCTTGTTCCGCGGCCCGGAGATACCAGCGCGCCGCCTCGGCTAGATCCTGGGGGACGTCTTGGCCGTTTTCATAGAGCAGCGCCACGGCGTATTGGGCTTGCACGTCGCCCTGCTCTCCCGACAGCCGCATCAACCGCGCGGCTTCCGCGTCGTCTCGGGGCACGCCCTGACCAACTCCATAGAGATACGCCAGGCCATACTGGCCCTCCGCGTTTCCCTGGTCAGCCGCGAGCCGATACCATCGCGCGGCTTCCCCGTCATCTTGGGTGACCCCTTCGGCGTTGAGATACAGGTCACCCAGCGTGGCTTGTGCGCTTGCGTGGCCCTGTTCGGCCGCTTGTCGATACCACCGGACGGCCTCCTCAGCATCCGGCTCGACTCCGTCGCCCGTCAGATAGGCCGCACCGAGGGCGGCTTGGGCCGAGGCATCACCATTGTCGGCTTGCTGGCGAAGGTTCCGTGTCATGGATGCCGCACGTGAGTCGGCGACGGGCGTTGGGTCCTGGCACGCCATGACGGCGCCGAGCACGGTCGCAGCTGCGATCCACTTCATGAGGTCTGCGTATCCACTTGCCCGTTGGTGGGGTCCTCCTCGGCCTCGTAATCGACGTTATCAATCCCGAATCCAAAGATTTTGAGGAAGTCGCTCCGAATGCCGTGGAGGTCGGCCAACTCGGCCACATTGTCGGTGGTCACGATCGGCCACCGTCGACTGACCTCGGTCTGCACCGGTTCGGAGAGCTCCCAGTCGTCGACGCGGATGCGACCGGCGTCGTCGAAGTGAGGAGGAGTCTCGGAATAAAGGGCGGTGCGAAGCAGCCGGTCGATGTGGGCGAGACAGTCTTCGTGGTTGCCCGCGTCCTTCATCACTCTGAAGAGTAGCGCGAGATAGAGTGGCACCACCGGGATCGCCGAGCTGGCTTGGGTGACCACGGCCTTGAGCACGGCGACCCGGGCGTCTCCGCCGATCGCAGCGACCCGGTCACGTATGGCCTGAGCCGCACGGTCCAGGTCTTCCTTTGCCTTCCCCAATGTGGCTTGCCAGTAGATCGGCCAGGTCAGCTCGCTCCCAATATAGGTATACGACACGGTCTTGAAGCCTTGGGCGAGCACGCCGGCGTCCTCGAGGGCATCGATCCAGAACTCCCAGTCTTCTCCACCCATGACCGCGACTGTCGCGGCGGTTTCCGCGTCAGTCGCGGGGTCCAAACTGACCTCGAGAACTTTGCCCGTATCCTGATTGAGTGACTTGACGTGGAAAGGCTCTCCCAGTGGCTTGATGACGGAGCGATGCAGGACGCCAGTACGCGGATGCTGTCGAACCGGTGAGGCCAGGCTGTAGACGAAAAGATCGATTGTCCCGAGGGATGCCCGAATCTGGTCGATCGTCTTTGCCTTCATGTCGTCGGAAAAGGCGTCGCCGTTGAGCGTGGTGGCATACAGACCCCGCCCGGACGCGGCGGTCTCGAATGCCAGGTTGTTGTACCAGCCCGCCGTGCCCGTCTTCGTTTTCCGGGGGGCCTTCTCGAGCGACACGCCCAACGTATCGGCACCGCCGCCGAACGCTACGACGATCCGCGAGGCCAACCCGTACCCACCGGAGCCGCCAACGACGAGTGCCCGCTTGGGCCCCTCGAACGGCGTGGTACGGGCGATTTGCTCCCGGACGCTGGTCACGCACCCGGTCGGATGCGCCGTGGTGCAAATGAACCCTCGAATTCGAGGTCTGACAATCATCCGGCAATCATACCCGCGGTCTCAAGGGTGGGTCACCGCTACAATTACGTGACGACTATGTGCATCTCCACTCATCCGGTCCGCCCACACCATCCGCTCGTCATGTTCGTGGTCTGCCTCGCGGCCATGGGTCTTGGCGCTGGTCTCGTCGGTTCTGCGCGCGACACACTGGCGCTGGACGACAAAGCGGTGTTGTTCTGGGCGGATTTGGTGGAACGTTTCGTAGAGGACGGTCAGGTCAGAGTGCGTCGACGGCTGCCGACGGTGGAACGACCCTATGTTACCTACAACATGTCGGACTCGGCGTATGCGACCGGGCTCTACGTGGCCACCGCAACGTTCCGTTTTCTGGCGACTGGCGACCCTGTGGCGGCGGTTGAGGCTCGCGCGGCCGCGGAGGCGCTGAGACATCTTGTCTCGGTCACGGGCCGATCCGGACTCTTGGCGCGGGCGTCGGTGGCGAGTGACCGGCCCTGGTTCGACGATGGCGTGTGGAGGCTCACTGACGATGGTCGCTATCGGTGGCGCGGGCGGGTCAGCTCCGACCAGGTCGATGCCCTCATGTTTGGTCTTTCGGTATTCGGGCTCGAGTTGGCGGACACGTCGGAACGGATCGCGGTGGGAGAGACAGTACGTGCCGTCGTCGATACGGTGCTGGCCAATGGGTCACGCATTATCGGTTATGACGGTCAACCGACTCGCTGGGGGCACTACGAGCCCGAGTATGTCTCACGTGAAGAACCGATGAACGCGTTGCTGTTGCTGCAAATGACGAAGGTCGCGCACGCCCTCACGCAATTGCCCCGCTACGATGAGGCCTATCGTCGATTGATCGATCTGGGATACGCGGAAATCGGCGAGCGAGCACGACTTGACGAGCCGCCACTCGAGGCCAATCACTCCGACGACGTCTTGATCGCTCTGGCGCTCTATCCCTTGCTCGAGCTAGAGGAGGACCCAGTGATTCGGGCCCACTATCTCGAGGCGGCCCGGCGCTGGTACCGTGGGGGACGTTATCCAGGAATTGACGTTGAGGCGAATCCGTTCGCGACGTTCCTCTATCAGCACTGGACGGGGGAGAATGGCGGTCATCTCGATGCCCTCGAGGCGTTACGGCGGGTCCCGCTCGACATGAAGTGGAACCCGGACACGATCGCCACCTACGCGACGAGATTCGGGTTTACGTTCGTGGCCGACCCGGTGACCCCGTGGGAGGGGACCGAGCCATTAACGATGGGCCAACGAGGTCGGACCTGGAGCTTCTTGGTGCACAACCCCTATCAGAGCGGTGGCAATCGGCTCGAGCCCGCACCGTTCGAGACCAACGGGCTCGATTTTCTTCTCAGCTATTGGTTCGGCCGGGCCCACGGCATGGTGGACGCTGGGAGCTGAGCCTACTGACCATCTTCCCGGTGGGCGTTGTAGCGCCGTGCTTGGTCTATGGCCGTGTCGGTCCCAATCAGCTGGCGGCGCTTCTCGTTGTCCAGTGTCTCGATACTGCCAAGCCGACCATCCCGGGCGAGCGTGGTCATCGCCGCGTCGATGGCGTCTAACGCGATGCCACCCATCGCGCCGATGAAGAAGATGCCAACGCCATTGTCGCGGGCGTCGTCGACCGAGGGGGCGCCCGTCAGAATAGGGCGACCAGCCATCTCGACAGCGCGACGACACTGGTCGAGTGGGATGCCTGGCACGAAGATCACGTCGCCGCCCTCCTGTGCGTAAAGCGCCACTCGCTCGAGCGCCTCGTCCAGTGGTCCACCGTCCGCTAGTACATCGCTTCGCACGAGCAACACCATGTCCTGGTTGCGACGGGCGTCGACCGCGGCGTGGACTTTGTCCACCATCGCCTGGCGGCTGATGATCTTGCCCTCGTCATACCCGGTCAGGTGTTTCGCCCCGTAGAGATCCTCGAACATGATGCACGCCGCCCCGGCCTTTTCCATGCGCTGGATGGTTCGATAGACGTTGAGGGGGTTTCCACCGCCATCGTCCGCGTCGGCGATGATCGGAATGTCTATCGCGTCCGCCGTCCGGGTACAGAACTCCACGAGATCGTCCATCGTGATCATCCCGAAGTCGCCGAACCCATACTTGCTCAGGGAGAGGGCGCTGCCACCGGTCATGACGATTTCGAAGCCATGTATCTCGGCCAGCTTCGCGGTGGCGACGTCGCCACAATTGACACACCGGCTCGGTTCGGTCCGTTCGAGTAACCCCCGAAACCGTGCCGCCGAGCCCGCGTCGGTCGGTGTCTGGCGGATCTCGGTGGCGGGAGGGGCGCCAATCGAATGACCGACCACGCCACCGGTTACGAGGCCGGCGCCGTGGAGGAACTGCCGGCGAGAAGGATCAGCACTGCGTGTCATGGTTGGTCTCCATTCCTCATGATCGCTTGGACGGCTTGATGTCCGGGGGCCAGCATATAATGATGTGAGGCTCGACGGGTACACACTCGTGCGGGGCCGGAGCCGCTGCGTGAGATAGGGCTGTCCAAGGCTTCTCCGGTGTGCGCGTCGACGAACACAAGGAGTGACATCGATGAAACGGACACAGGCCAGGATCTGCGGTGCGTTGAGTGCGGTCGCGCTGCTGCTCGGAATCGGGCTTTTTCTCCCCGCGACCGTATCCGCGCAGAACGAGACGACCCCGACCTACACCAGGAACGTGGCGCCGATCTTCCGCGCCAAGTGCGAAAACTGTCATCGTCCGGGCTATATCGCCCCGATGTCGCTTCAGACATACGCCGAGTCGCGCCCCTGGGCTCGCTCGATCAAGAACCGTGTCGAGACGCGTCAGATGCCCCCCTGGCACATTGACAAATCGGTGGGGATTCAGACGTTCCAGAATGATCGGTCGCTGACCAACGCTGAGATCGACACTGTTGTCCGGTGGGTCGATGCCGGGGCTCCGCGGGGCAACCCGGCTGACCTGCCACCCGCCGCCGTCTTCGCAGACGACGATGTGTGGAACTTCGCGGAACATTTCAACGGACCGCCTGATCTGGTGGTACATTCAACACCCTACACGATGCCGGCCCTATCCCAGGACCGTTGGTGGAAGCCCGAAGTCCCAACCGGGCTGACCAAAGACCGCTGGATCCGTGCCATCGAGATTCGCCCCTCGACCGTCGCGGGTCGCCGCGTCACGCATCATGCTATCGCCCGGTTGCTGCAGGAGGAAGACCCAGAGGACCTGGGCGCCGCTTCGGAAGTTGGTCCTGGCATCCTGATGGAATGGGCCGTTGGCAAACAGGGTGAGATCATGCGCGAGGAAAGCGGCAAGCTGATCAAGGCCGACTCGAGCATTGTGTGGGACATTCACTATTCGTCAGCGGGCGAAGAGGTGACTGATACCGCCGAGCTCGGACTGTATTTCTATCCCCAGGGCGAGGAACCGAAGTATCGGCAAGTGCTCTCGGCCTGGAGCACGATCGAGGGTGGCAGTGACCATCTCTCCATTCCGCCCAACGTGATTACGACCACTGAGAACTTCCACGTGCTCAAGCAAAATGGTCGGATCGAGAATTTCCAGCCGCACATGCATCTGCGGGGCAAGGGTATGCAGATGACGGCGATCCTACCAGACGGATCAAAGCGCATGTTGAGCCGGGTGAGTGACTTTAACTTCAACTGGCACAACAATTACGTCTATGACGACAATGTGGCGCCACTGCTGCCGCGGGGTACCGTTATCGCCGTGAAGTCTTGGTATGACAATACGTCCGCAAACCGGGCCAACCCGGATCCGAATCAGTGGGTCGGTTACGGCGATCGCACGGTGGACGAGATGGGTCACGCCTGGGTCAATGTCACTTATATGGATGACGATGACTTTGCGACAGCGGTAGCCGAGCGCGAGGCGCTCGTGCAGACGACTGACGACGGCGGCGAGTAGTCGTCTGAGCGGAGTTGTGCGACGGGCACCTCGGGTCCCCGCGAGCGACTAGCCGGGGTGTGGGGCAGAGCCCATTAAGATCAGAGCCGCTCCGTGACCATCCGGGGCGGCTCCGTTACGTACAGGAGGTTTGTCTATGCCGGGATACGGCTTGCGTCTGGCTGCTTTGGCGGTCGGTGTTTCAATGGTCCCGGGCAGTGCAACCAGCGTATCTGCGCAGATACCGACCACGCTCCAAGGGTTCGGGGTGCCGGTCTACCCCGCGTTTGAGGGGTGGTATCAGAACGAGGACGGCACGGCCACGGTCCTGGTCGGGTTCTATAACTCGAATACGGACCAGACGGTCGATCTGCCGGTCGGAGAGCTAAACTACTTCACTCCCGGTCCACAGGACCGCGGGCAGCCGACTTATTTTCCGCCTGGGCGAGCGTGGGGGGTCTTTACACTCGAAGTGCCTCGGGACTTCGATGGCGAGCTCTCGTGGACTCTCGTGGCCAACGAGCAGCCGATCACGATCCCGTTTCACCTCGAAGCACCCTATTTTGTCGAGCCGTTCAAGGACGCGTCCAATAACAACGAGCCGCCACGTCTCCGTTTCGCCCCCCAGAGCGAACCACTTGTGGGGCCGCCGCTCGGGATCGCACACGTGCTCACGGGGTCGGTCGGCGCCCCAATTGATCTCAATGTCTGGTTGTCCGATGTCACGCCAGATACCCACGTGCGGGAGAATCCGTTTCGTCGGAGCCCCCCGATGAGTCTTCGCTGGCACAAGCTGCGTGGGCCGGGCGTGGTTGAATTTGGCGAATCGGAGTTCGAGTACGACGAGACCACCGAACAGGCGGTGACGACCACGGCGACCTTTGACGTGGCCGGTGAATACTGGTTGCGCGCCGAAGCACTCGACTCGACCGGCGTAGGCGGGAGCGGTTTCCAGTGTTGCTGGACATCGGCAATCGTGAGGGTGACGGTCTCCGAATAGTCGCAAGACGGCGGCACGAGTTCAGCGGGGCGTCGATCGCGGCTGCGGTCGGCGCCTTTTGTGCTGCTCGCCAATGGTCGCCTCGAACGAAGCATCCTGGCGGAATCTCCGAACGTGATGGAATGGTTGCTGCGGTTCGGCTGGCTCTTCGTCACTCTCGTAGTGGTGGGTGCGACGGCGATTCTCATCAGCGTGCTGCTCCGCGGTCCTCTTCTAATCCGGCGGGAATAACGGGAATAAATGGTGAAGCCCACCGGTCGAAACTAGTGGACATATGGAGGAAGCAAGTACGGCGCTGCTCCGCTGGCAGGCCACCATGAGTCGGGGCTGGCCGTCCGATGTTCGTCCGACTGCTACCGAGAGACGGAGGAATCGCCTGCGGCGCGCACGCAGCGGGACCAACGAGACCCGGCGACGGCGACCGGGCCGGACCCCGATCGGGCGCTCGTGCTCGAGGCGACCTCCGGAAGTGTCGCCGCGTTCGAAGCGCTCGTGCGTCAGTATCAGGTTCGTATCGTCAACTACGCCACGGCCATCCTCAAGAACACCGCCGAGGCTGAGGACGTGGCGCAGGAGACTTTTGTGCGCGCCTATCGGGCCCTCCATCGGTTTCGGGGAGAGAGCTCGTTCAAGACCTGGTTGTATACGATCGCCACCAACACGGCTAGGAGCGCACTGGATCGTCGGAGTCGTCATCACCGAATGGAAGGGGGGAGCCTGGATGACGAGACGAGGAGCCGTGGGGCGGATGAGCTGCCTGCGGCGACCACCGATGCCGAAATTGCCCTCGTACTTCGCCAGTCAATCGACCACGCGCTGGCGACGTTGTCCGGGGATTTGCGGGTAGCCGTCGTGTTGCGTGATGTCGAGGGTTTGGATTACAAGGAGATTGCCACGGTCACCGGCGTGCCGATTGGCACGGTCGAGTCGCGGATCTTTCGGGCTCGCCGTCGTCTCCGCCGGTTGCTCGAACCGCTGGTGGTCGCCCGGTCGCACTCGGGGTTAAGGAGAACGCCATGAGATGTGATGAGGTGGAGCATGCGGTGATGCAGCGCGTGACCGGGGAGCTCGCCACCGCCGAGTCGCAGCGTCTGACAGCCCATCTCGAGACTTGTGTATCGTGTCGCGAGGCAGTGGAGAGCCAGCTCGTGGTGTCGACGGTTCTTGCGAACCGACCGCGAGCGACGGCTCCACTTGGGTTTGAGACGCGGGTGATGGCGAATCTCGACCGGTCGCCGGGATGGCTCGAGGTCATCAACTGGCAGCGGTGGACCGTGCGGTTGGCACCCGTCACCGGAATCCTGCTCGTCGTGGCTGTGGTCGGGCTTGGGTCAGTCGAGTCTGCCGAGCCACTGGAGTTCGCGGATCTGGTGACAGGCTGGGTGGGGGAGGAGGAGGACGGCCGGGCCACGACGTTCAGCGTCCTGTGGCAAGAAGACGTCACCGATGACCTGTTGCTCGAAGCCGTCCTCACGGCGGTCCCTTGACCATGTGTCGTGAAACTCCGTGTCGCGCTGTGAGGATCAGAATGGGGTGTGGGGCATGAATCGTGTTCGCCTGTGGGCCATCCTCTTCCTGCTTGTCGTCTTTGGGGCCGGTCTCGCGGCTGGGTTCGCGATCAGGCCTTGGGTCGACCCCTTTCCAGCGGAGGTGTTCACGGGCCGTGGCCCACGGGGAGGGCCACCGCCCACGCGGATGACAGAACGTCTCCTCGACCGGATTGCGGCCGACATCGATCTTTCTGACGATCAGCATGGACAGCTTCGGGCGTTGTTCGATAGGAGCCGACTCCGATTCCGGGAGATGAGTGTTGAGGTCCGCGAGCGTTTCGAGACCGAACGTGCACAGATGAACGGCGAGATCGCCAACATCCTGACACCGGTCCAACTGGAGATTTTCGAGCGCGAAATCATACGGATGCGTCGCGCGCGGCGTGGCCCTCGGGGACGCGAGGGTCACCCACGGGACGTGCCGCGCCGATTTCCGCGAGAACCGCGGTAACGGACTGAGACCAGACTCGTGTTGCTGGAGGAGTTCGCAGCACATCGACTATGCGGAGTCTATCCAGACGGGGGTTTCTCGCAACGTGCGCCGCTGGCGCGGCCACGCCCAGTGTGCATCCGCTGCATGCGTGGGCTCGGTCGCAGGATGACGCGGCGTCGCGGCCGGCGTTCCCCTGGCGCCAGTTTGGCGACGACCTCCGGTCGAGGTTTCGTGACCTCCGGCGTCATTTCGTGTTCGACTACTATCCCTGGTATGCGTCCGACCCGTTCCGGCACTGGACGCAATGGGACCGCGTTCCCCCGGTCGATCTCGCGTCCAACGCCATGCCGTTGCTCGGCGCCTACGATTCCCGGTCTCATCGGGTCTTGGAGCAGCATGCCCGCTGGATCGCGGATTCTGGCGTCGGGGTTGTCAACCTGAGCTGGTGGGGACAAGGCAGTTTCTCCGACCAGGCCGTGTCGTTGGTGATGGACGTGATGGCCGCGCACGACATCCACGTCACGTTCCATCTTGAGCCGTATGGCCCAGACCGAGTCGCCCGCGTGTCGGACGACCTTTTGTATCTGTTGCGCACGTTCGGCGAACGCAGACGCTGGGACTGCTTCTTCTTCAACGAGCGGGCGGATGGCTCCCAAGGCCCTGTCTTTAAGCTCTTTCGCACGACCGTGCCGACGTCGCTGGTCGATTGCCATGGTCAGAGCGTACCCGTGGCGGACTACGTCCAGGACAGCGAGTGGAACCGGCATATCGACAGATTTCGGGACCTCGTCCGTCAGGACTTCGACCACGTCACGTTGCTGTCAGATTCTTGGGATGCCGAGCGCGTCGCGGCCGCTGGGTTAGACGGCATCTCGGTGTATGACCCGGCGGAGACGCCGGACCGGTGGCTGGGCTACGCGCTGGTCGCATCTCGATTCGGCCTCGCGTTCTCGTTTCCCGTCAATCCTGGACTGGACGAGATCGAGCGCCGCGTCGTCGAGCCGGGCTCCTGCTATCGCCCTCGTCCGTTTCTGCCGGAGGGTGCCCCCTTGAGTTGGTCAAGACGATCGGACCGCGAGGAGGCCCGCGCTCGGGCGGAGCAGCGGACGGAGGACACGTTGCAGTTGAACCTCTTGCTACAGAGCCATCCGTGGCTCGGGAACGTCGATCAGGGGTTCTTTCTGGTGCACGTCACGTCGTTCAATGAATGGCACGAGGGGCATCAGTATGAGCCGATGAAGAGCGACGAGGCGCTGACGGAGGGCGAGCGCGCCGTGGGGTATCACAACCCGCAGGACGGCGCGTATCGCCTGCGTCAGCTGACCGATCTGCTCGGACGGTTGTAATACCTCGTCAAGAACCCACGTCACAGCCGGGTCGCCTACCACAACTGATACGTAACACCGGTCGTGGCGCGGATCTGGTTCCGTCTGGTGTCGGTGAAGACACGACGGTAGTCAGCGCCGATCCGCAGGCGGATGCGGCGCGAAAGGTCTGTCTCGATCCCTCCACCGATCTGTAACGTGCCCCACGTGGCCGCATCGCTGCCGGTGGAGCGTACGGCGTGGCGTGTGTTCGCCTGCACGTCCAGACGGCTCGCGCCCGCGAGGGCGTGCGCGAACGGTGAAATGTGAGGCATCCCCCACCGATAACGCACTCCCGCCGTGGCGCTCTCGTCGGAGGTTGAGACGTCGATAAAACCAACGTCTTGGGAACGCGTGTGCCGGCTGACCTCGAGCACGACGTGGAAACGGCTCGAGAGACGCCAGCTCCCTTCGGCGACCCATCCCAGACCGTATCCGTCAGTGACGTCCGTGTTGCTCAAGAAACTGTATCCGGTGTTGACGGCGAGTCGGCCGCGGTCCTGCGCGCCCCCCGTGTCCTGCAGGATCGTCAGCATGATGGCGAGCGCGACCATCGACGCCACCGTCAACTTTGTGGCCGGGTTGCGGTCGTCAGCCCGTCGTCGGTGAATGCAGACTCGGTGGCTCCTTCGGTGTGAGGGATCGGAACGACGTCTCGAAACCACCGCCATCGGTCGCATAGTAAACCGGGTGAGGCTGAGAGCAGGAGTAAATACCCGTGCAGATTCGGTGGCGGAAGCATGGGTGCGGTGGGACAGGTTGGGATCACGGGCCCTGGCACGGACGAAAACTGTAAACCCGACCACGATTTCGTAGGTTGCGCACGGCCATGACTGGCAGTTCTGCACAGCCTCGCGCATGTCGCCGCCATATTTGTGGTCTTTCGAGCGGCACGGACCCTGCACAAAGAGCGGTCGTGCCCTTGACTTCCACTCCGGACCGCTCTCGTCGCCGGTTCTCCTGGCTCACCCTTCGACCATTGTCACCGCGTGTCACGCGACCATTGTGATTCTGGCGCTGGTGGCTTGGGTTGTCACCATGGCGACACTCATTGACCAGTCCTACCTTCAGGCCTCGGTGAACTTGGCTACCGATCTGTTGCGCTATGGGGCGACCGCCCAGTGGCGAGGGGTGTATTACCGTGGCGCGAAGATCGGCTTCACCGTCAGCCAAGTGGTGCCGATTGAGAATGGCTATCGGCTCGAAGAGGACGGTCAGCTCGAAATGACCCTACTGGGTGCCACGACCCCAGCCAGAATCCAGACCGACGCCCTCGTCGACACCGACTTCACACTCCGTTCATTCGAATTCTCGCTTGACCCCGGAACTGGCCCCATCACCGTGACGGGACGGGTCGAGCCGACCGTCCCCCGCATCGAGGGCGCTCCACGCTGGTTGCTTATACTCAGCCAGACGAGTGGTGGTGTCACACGCGTCGACGAGTGTGCTTTCAGTGAACCCCCGCTGGTCGCGGTTAACCTCGGACGACGGTTGGCTCGAGAAGGTCTCGTCGCGGGACACCAATTCGAGTGGTCGTTGTTTGATCCGGCCACGCTCACCAACGCACCCGTTATGCTTTTGGTCGGTGAGAGAGAGGTCGTGCTAGTCGGAACCATCCGGCTTCTGGCCTCCGGGTTGACATGCAGTTCTCTGGGCTCGAAACCACCTCATGGGTGACCGACACCGGTGAGGTCATCAAGGAGGAGAGTCCGCTCGGCATCTTGACCGTGCGGGAGCCGGCCGAGCGCGCCACCATCATGGCCGTGCCCAGGCGTGTGCAGACCGACATACTCGAGGCGGCCGCGGTGGTGCCAGCTGTTGCTGCTTTGTGCCTTGGTGCTCGTCTATCTGTATAACTTCCGCGTCCTTGATCTGGATCGAGTCCCTTACTTGCGGGGGGTCAGCCGTAATCTCTATGCGTTTCTGAACCTGGGGCTCGCCGGTTTGGTGATGGCCACGGTCTCTGTACGGTTCGTCTTCCCCGCGGTGTCGGCCGAGGGTCAAGCCTTTTGGATCATCCGAACCGCTCCCATCCGGCTTCGCGACTTTCTGTGGTCCAAGTTCTGGACCGGTCTGTTTCCTGTGTTTGTGTTGACGGAGACTCTGATCGTGGCCGCCAACGAGCTCATGGGGGTCGACCCGTTTTTGAAGGTGGAGACGGCGGTGGCGATCGGCTTCATGAGTTTCGCCCTAGTGGGGTTGGCGGCCGGGCTGGGTGCTCGATATCCTCGTTTTAGCGCCGACAATGCCACACAGGTGGCCGGCTCATACGGCGGGGTCACCTTCATGATCGTCGCGGTCTGCTATGTCTTACTGACGATCGCGCTCTTGGGATGGCCCTCGATGGTCTATCTTTTTTCACGCGTGCGAGATGTGCCGCTCAGTGCCTCGCAGCTCTGCCTGATGGCAGGCTGTTTCGCTACCGCTATCGCGAGCAGTCTCGCCACGTGGTGGTATTCCATGCGTTTTGGGGTCCGTGCGCTCGAGCAGATGGACCGAACTCCCGCCTAAGCACCGGGCGTCCTCCGGGCCGTGTAAACGTTCGCGCCGGTTTCACCCATCAAGAAGGCATCTGCTCGGTCTGTGCCCGGGTTTGAACACTGAGCTCGTCGGATGGGCACGACCACGACGAGCACTAGTGCCTAGTCGCGGAGGACCCGTGACAAGTATCGATCTCGCGAGACGCCGGCAGCGTCCATTGTTTGCCCCATGACATCTGGAATGACGGCAATCCCACTGCCCGAACCTCGTCGACATCGTGGTGGACGGCCAGCCTATTTCGGTGTTGGTCCTGACGATAAACAGTCGTATGCCGACGTCCTCAATTGGGCTACGGGCGAGCCGGTGTGGCCGTCCGAGGAACGGCCGGCGCCTCGTGGTCATATTCCAGTATGGTGAGTGGCGACGTGGCGCCGCCGTGCTCGACGCGCACGACAAGACAATCGGTGAAGGTACCGGCACGGTCGAAATACCCGCTTCCACCAACACGGCGATCAAGACGTTCGTGCATGACGGCGTGCAGCACCGCGTGGCCCCGATCCGCGGACAGTCGGGTCGTCGAGCGGCTCGGGGCGGAGCCCAGCATCCAGGCGTGCTTGGGTTTGGCCGCGGCGGCTGCCGCGCACGAACCGTGCGTTACCCCAGAGTCAACGAACGACCGAGAGCACGGCGATGTTTTTCGCCGACGGTGCTACAGTACGGTCTCTTGGAGGTCTAGTTGCGAATTGCGCGCGAGATACGTCAGACCGTTCTGCCCCTCATGCTTGTCGTCGTCCCTCACGCATCCATTATGGCAGCGAGCCAGGAGCCGGATCCGAGGGTCGTTACGGGAACCGTGGCGCAAACCGTGATCGATCAGTACTGTGTGACTTGTCACAACACACGGGTCGTCGGTGGCGAGGTCCAGCCGCCCTCGGTCCTCGTGTCGCAGCTACGCGCATCCGGGATCAGTCTCGACACGGTCGACGCGACGAGGCCAGCGCTCGACCCCGCTGTGTGGGAGCGGGTCATTCTCAAGCTTCGCACCGGTTCGATGCCGCCGGCTGGGTCTCCCCGTCCAGGCGTCGAGGTCTATGACGCCGTGGCGGGGTGGCTCGAGCGCGAGATCGATCGGGCTGGAACAGAAGACCCGAACCCGGGTCGCACGCGTACGGTGCATCGTCTGAATCGAACAGAATACCGGTACGCTATTCGCGATCTGCTCGCGCTGGACATCGATGTCACTGGGCTCCTCCCCGGGGACGAAACGTCAGATACGGGTTTTGACAACAACGCCGACGTGCTGTCCATGTCAACCGCGCAGCTCGAGCGGTATCTGTCTGCCGCCCGGACTATCACACGGCTGGCCACGGGGCTCGCGCCGGACGTGCCGCGGTTTGAGACGTTTGATGTGCCGTTGCTGCTCGAGCAGCACGAAAGACAAAGCGAGAGCCTTCCACTCGGTTCCAGGGGTGGCTACGCCGTCCCCTATCACTTTCCTGTCGATGGCGAGTATCTCGTGAAGGTGAAGTTGCAGGCGAACTGGCAGGATTACATTCGCGGGATGGGGCGGTCACAGCAGCTCGACATTCGGATCGACGGGCGACTTGTGGAACGATTCACGGTTGGTGGCGAGGCGAAGGGGCGGCCATCTCCGGTCACATTCACGATCGCCGAGCCCGGGGACCCCGAGTGGGAAGCGTATCTACATGAGGCTGATGAGGCCTTGGAAGCGCGGACCCACGTACGCGCCGGAAGACGTATCGTCGGTGTCTCGTTCGTCCGCGATCGGTGGGAACCCGAAGGTGTCCTTCAGCCGCATATGGTTGGCGAGCTACTGTCAAACGACGAGCGCTATCACGGCGACGCCGCGGTCGATTCGATTTCCCTCGGTGGACCTTACGAGGTGACCGGTACTGGGGACACTCCGAGTCGACGTGAGATTTTTTCTTGCCAACCCGCGGCTCTGGAAGACGAACGAGCGTGCGCGACCATGATTCTTTCGCGGCTGTCCAGACAGGCCTATCGTCGCCCCGTGACCCCGTCGGATTTGGAGCCCTTGCTCGACTTCTTTGCGACCGGACGGACTACTGGGGGGAGCTTCGAGGCGGGCATTCAACTTGCGTTGGAACGCATGCTGGTCGACCCCGACTTTCTGGTGAGGATCCAGCGGGAGTCGACGACGGCGGTGCCTGGGCGACCCTATCGGTTGAGCGACCTTGACGTCGCCTCAAGATTATCGTTCTTTTTGTGGAGCAGTCTCCCGGATGAGGAGTTGCTGGACCTGGCCGAGGTCGGGGGCCTGACCCACCCGGACGTGCTTCGCCAGCAGGTGCACCGGATGTTGGCCGACAGGCGTGCGCGGGCCCTTGTGGACGACTTCTCCACGCAGTGGCTCCACCTCCGAAACCTGGCGGATGTTCGGGGCGATCCAGTTCCGTTTCCGGACTTCGACGAGAACCTGGTGGAAGCGTTTCGTACCGAAACGGAGCTGTTTCTCGACAGCACCCTCCGGGAAGACCGGAGCGTGCTTGAGCTGTTACGTGCCGACTACACCTTTGTGAACGAGCGATTGGCACGGCACTACGGCCTCTCGGGTGTCTATGGAACGCGCTTCCGTCGGGTAAGCCTGCCGGATCCGAGACAACGCGGGGGGCTGTTGGCTCATGGGGGGCTCCTGGCGCTGACGTCGTATCCCACGCGGACCTCACCCGTGCTTCGGGGTAAGTGGTTGTTGGACACGATTCTGGGCGCTCCACCACCATCGCCTCCCCCCGATGTTCCCGCGCTACCGGAGAATGACACGGATGGCCGTCCCACCTCGGTGCGGGCGCGATTGGAGCAACATCGTCGGAGCCCGGCGTGCGCCGGTTGTCACGCCGCGATCGATCCGCCCGGGTTCACGTTGGAGAACTTTGATGGCCTGGGGGCGTGGCGGAGCGTGGATGAAGCTGGCCACCCGATCGACGCGGCAGGAACCATGCCGAACGGTGCTACCGTCGAAGGGCTGACTGGACTGCGTGCTATGTTGCTGGAACGACCAGAGCGCTTCGTTGGGACCGTCACGGAAAAGCTGCTTGCCTTTGCCCTTGGCCGGCAGCTCGAGTATTACGACCAGTCGACCGTACGTCAGATCGTAAGAGACGCGGCGGGCGCCGAGTATCGCTGGTCGGCATTGATCACCGGCGTGGTGCAGAGCCCGGCGTTTCTGATGCGAAACGCCCGAGACGTCGACTAGGCCGGGTATCGGCCGAGCCTAAAGGAGACACAGCATGACAGTCTTTAAGAGAGCGCTACCCCGCCGGACCGTCCTGCGGGGGTTAGGTGCCTCGTTGTCGTTGCCCCTGCTGGATGCGATGGTCCCGTCGCTTACGCCCGTGGTCAAGACCGCGGCCCGGCCCGTACCCCGCTTCCAGGCCATTTACGCCCCCAACGGGATGGCGATGCCCTACTGGACCCCAACGTCCGTCGGGACCCGGTTCGAGCTGACTCCGATTCTCGAGCCGCTCGCACCGTTCCGGCGTCAACTGCTGGTGCTCTCCGGGATCCGTTCCTCATGGACCCACGTACACGCTGGTGCGTCGGGGTCCTTCTTGACCGGCACGGCGCGGGGAGGAGAGCGCGAGTCGGACGTGCTGGCCGACACGTCGATGGATCAGCTCCTTGCTCGGGAGTTCGGTCGCGAGACCCAGCTTGCATCGCTCGAGCTCTCAATGGACCGGGCGGCCAATGCCGGTCAGTGTACTGCCGGGTTGAGCTGTGCCTATACACAGACGATCTCGTGGCGAACTCCCACCCAGCCGTTGCCGATGGAGTACAACCCTCGAGCGGTCTTCGAGCGACTGTTTGGGGATAGCGGATCGGCAGACCCCGCCGTTCGTCGAGCCCGGATGAAAGAAAAGGGGAGCATTCTTGACTCCGTGCGGGCCAAGCTGGCGGACCTGAAACAAGAGCTTGGGCCAACGGACGAGGGGCGCATCACAGAGTACACGGACGCGGTGCGCGATGTTGAGCGGCGGATCCAGAAAGCCGAGGAACAGCAGAATGTGGACCCGTCCTTTGACGAGCAGCCGCAGGGGCCACCCCGTGTATTCGAGGACCATCTGTCGCTGATGTTCGATCTGCAGCTACTTGCGTTGCAGAGCGATCTGACCCGGGTCGTCACATTCATGCTGGGGCGGGAGCAGAGCACGCGGTCTTTCCCGCAGATCGGCGTACCCGATGCGCATCACCCGTTGTCCCATCACGAAGACATCCCGGAACGCATTGCCCTGATGTCGAAGATCAACTCGTATCACGTGAAGCTCGTGTCCGAATATTTAACCAAGCTGCAGGCGATTTCTGATGGTGATGGGTCCCTGCTCGACCAGATCACGATTCTCTATGGTGCCGGTCTCTCGAACAGCACGCGGCATTCGGGTCGGAACCTGCCGCTGTTATTGCTCGGTGGTGGCGCCGGGCGTCTGCTGGGCGGTCGACACCTGCGGTATTCGGACGATACGACAAACGCCAATTTGCTGGTCACGCTGATGGATACGCTCGGGGTTCCGGTCGAACGACTTGGAAACAGCACCGGGCAGCTCGAGCTCGACCGGTTGGCGGAGGTGTGAGTCGGTTTGATCAGGCCCTGTTCCCTCAACGAAAGGCAGCACGTTTGGTGAGCCCAATGACCAAGCTACACCGTGGAATCCAGCGCGCGCTCGTTCTGCTCGTTGTCTTCGTTACCGCAGGGGTCGCTGGGGCCCAGACTGTCGCGGATGCCGCCAAGTCAGCTGACTGGGAGACGGTGCAGGCGCTGATCGCTCGAGGCGCCGATATTGA
>JAYZGM010000177.1:0-28268 GCA_036336225.1 Acidobacteriota bacterium
TGAACGACCCATCCCGCTCCACCCAATGCGTGGTCGGGAGATAGAGCACCTCGGTGTCGACGTCGGCCGGATTCACACCCGGGGCGCGCCAGAACTCGGCACTGTCGAGCATGAAGGGGTCGATAACCACCTTCCACTTCAACCGCGACATTGACTCGATCAGTCGTGGCACATCTGGTCCCGCCAGCAACGGGTTGAAGCCGAGCGCGACGAACCCCTCAACCGAGCCCTGTCGCACCTGGTCCCAGATAGATAGCCACGTGGCGTCTCCGTCCTGCTTACCCAAATACTGATAGCCGAACTCGTTGGCGACCGTTGCGTGGTCGCCGAACCACGCCTTTAGCTGTGACACCAAAAACTTGGGGTAGTTACCCCAGTAGTTGACCGTGTCCGACACGAGTGGCTGCGGCGTCGAGGCCGCAAGGTGCGCGGTCAACGACGTCTGATCGGGGGTCGGCACCTTCAGATAGCCGGGCAGGATCCCCGCCACGATCGCGTGGTCGGTCGCGCCCTGCACATTGGCATGTCCCCGCAGGGCATTGATCCCACCGCCAGGACGGCCGATGTTCCCCAGAAGAAGTTGCACGATTGCGGCCGTCCGGATGATCTGACTGCCGACCGTGTGCATGGTCCACCCGACCGCATACATGATGGTGCCGACCCGATCAGGGGTACCGGTCGAACAGATGATGTCGGCCATCTCGAGGAACTTCTCCTCGGTACAGCCGGCAATCTGCGCCACCATCTCAGGTGTATAGCGGTCGTAGTGCCGTTTCAGGAGCTGATAGACGCATTGCGGATCTTCCAGGGTGGGATCGCGCCGGACATAGCCATCCGACCCTCGCTGGTAGCTCCACGACGTTTTGTCGTAAGCGCTCGCCGCCTCCTCAAAACCAGAGAACAGCCCGTCTTCGAACCCGAAATCACCGCTCACCAGAAATGACGCGTTGGTGTGGGCGCGCACATAGTCGGCATGGTGGAGATCATTGTTCAGGATGTGACGAATCAGCCCGCCGAGCACGGCGATATCCGACCCTGGCCGGATCTGCATGTGCTTGTCGGCGACGGCCGACGTCCGGGTAAATCGTGGGTCTATCGTGACCAGGGCGGCGTTGTTCTCGTCACGCGCTTCAATCGCCCACTTGAATCCACAAGGATGATTCTCAGCCGGGTTGGCCCCCATCACAAGGACGACATCCGCGTTCTTGATATCTTTCCAGTGATTCGTCATCGCCCCGCGGCCGAACGTGGCGGCCAGACTGGCCACCGTGGGGCTGTGTCATATGCGGGCCTGATGATCGATATAGGTCAGCCCCATCGCACGCATCGTCTTCGTAATCAAATAGGCATCTTCATTGGCCACTGTGGCGCTACCGACCCAGGCGATGCCGTTGCAGCGGTTCACGGTGCGACCCTGGCTGTCCTCCTCAATAAAGCTGTTGTCGCGCGTCTCCTTGAACTTGCGCGCGAACCAGTCCATCGCGAAGTTCCAATCGACCTCACGCCACTCGCTGGCACCGGCCTCGCGGAACATCGGACTCTTTCGCAAACGCGGGCTGATAGCCAACTGCATCTGCGATGCGCCCTTGGGGCAAAGCGTCCCGCCATTGATCGGGCTGTCCGGGTCGCCTTCAACATGAATGACGGTGTTCGTAGTGTTGAGTCCACCCGTGCCATGGACGTATGCGATCGTTCCACAGCCAACGGCGCAATACGGGCAAACCGTCTTGTACTCACGCGCGTTCCGGATCTTGAGTTGTCGCACGGCCGCGTAGGCCGGCTTGAGATCGAACCCCAGCGCGCTCACGCCGACCGCACCGGTGACGGACGCCTTCAGAAACGTTCGACGCGATATCGCCATAACGACGGTAGGTTAGCACACGCAGCCGCCGCCGCTGGCGGGTCAACGAATCGTGCGGGGGGCGAGTCGCGGAGGGGGATAGGCCGCTATGGCGACGTCTCCGACGGACGACCTACCCAACCACGATTGGGGTCTCGAGCACGCAGCGTGCGCCCGGGTTTCAACCTGGACAAGTCACACTTGGTCGCCGAAGCCATCGGAATCCACTGGCGTGACGGCGGCACGATCGCATGACATACAATCGGATGATGACGAGTGTGTCGCCGCTCGCTACGCCGCTTGGCGCACGGGCGGTCTCGGTGCGGAAGCGTGGCGGGCTGGTCTCGGAGGACCTCGTCGCGGTCGAAGCGCCGCTTGAGATCCGGATCGGCGATCGCCCGCTGGTGATCACCATGCGCACCCCAGGTCAGGACGTGGAGCTGGCGGCAGGTTATCTATTTGGTGAGGGGATCATTCACAGTCGAGATCAGATCGCGTCGGTACGGGACGAGTCAGCCTCCGCGATCTTCGACCCGACAGCGCTGGCCGCCGGACAAGTCGGCGCCGGTGACCGAGTCGTGGTCGAGTTGCGTGACGTCGAGGATGGCGTCGTTGAACGTGCACGACGAGGACATGCCGCCACGGCGGCGTGTGGAGTCTGCGGAAAAGAGAGTCTGGAGGACCTCGACCAGGCATTGCCGTCCATCGTCGCGGTCGACTGTCCACCCGCACTGCTCGCCGAGCTCCCGGAACGGATGCGACCGCACCAACCGTTGTTTCACGCCACCGGCGGGATCCACGCCGCCGGCTTGTTTACCCTAGACGGCACGCTTCAACACGTGCGTGAAGACATCGGTCGTCACAACGCGGTCGACAAGGTCATCGGTCGAGCTGTCCTTGACGGCGCCGCGTCACTGACAGATCAGATTCTCGTGGTGAGCGGTCGGGCAGGATTCGAACTCGTGCAAAAAGCGCTCAAGGCGGCCATCCCGGTCATGGTTTCGGTGGGCGCCGCATCCAGCCTGGCTGTCGACATGGCCACCGCGGCCGGGATGACGCTCTACTCATTCGTCGGTCCCGACCGCGGCAACCTGCACGTGTAAAGCATTTCGGCTTAGGGCCTTACGGCCGCTCGAAAATGGAGTGATCCACTTCTCCGTTAAGCTCGGTGGTCGAGAATCGGATGTCCGTTCGGACGAAGCCCGGCACGTCGATGACATTGCGAGTGGCAAACATCACGCCCCCATGTTCCTCGTACTCCGAGGAGTCGGCAGTGATCATCACGACGCCCAGCTGCGGAACATCCGTCTCGAATTGCAGGCGGCTGACGAGCTTCGTCTCCAAGTCGAGAAACACGCTGTACTCAAACCCTGCGGCCCTCACCAGCACGACGTGATGCGGTCGTCCGTCGACCTCGGTGTCATCGAGCTGTGAGAACTCCGCGTCGATCTGGGGATTCTCATACCCCAAGAACGGGTGGAGCACCGCTTGGGCGGCCAAACTCGCAGCTTGCCGACCCTGAAGATCGACCAACCCCTGTTGGCTACTCGACTGCCAGACGCTGGTCCCGTTCCAGGCACTTTCCCGCTCGAACAGATCGCTCTCGAGCATCTGATAGATCTTCTGATTCGGAACGATAACCACTTCGGTGTCGCCCTCGAGATTCCCAAACGGCGTGGCCATCGAAAACGTGCCCGTCTGCCGCACACTGGACAAGCTGTCCAATGCCTCGCGGCCCCCACTCGCGGCGAGACTAGCCCGTAGGACCTCGTCCAGTGTCTGCGCACCGCCGGAAAGAGGGTGCACGATCAGCATGGCGATCAACCCACACACGGGTCGTAAGATCCGCGCACTCTTGATAGACATGTTCGTCTCCTGGGCTCGATAGACGGATCACCTGAACATCCCGTTCTGGCCAGCCGTATGTGCGAATAGCATGGCGTCAGTAATCCCCGGCGACGCCGGGGTGTGCGTGCTACTCTACGCGAGTCGCTCTCTTCGGCCCAAAGCGAACCGCATCATGGCCCGTAGCTCGTTACCATCGCCGCTCGGCATTAGTCTCGCATGGTGGATGCGGATGGGGCTGATTGGCTGCGCTATCGCGCTCCTGGCGCTGAATCTCGCCATCCGACGGGCGCCGACCGGCCCTGATCCCGACGAACCCCTCGATGACGTCGAGGTGGTGACACTCGATTCGCTTCCCGACCCCCTCTCTCCCGAGAACGACACGACGGAACCATCGTTGGTCAACGACGGCTGGTATGTCCGCAACATGGCTACCGCCCATGGCGCGTTCGTCATCGAGGTCGAAGCAGAAGACCCCAGCCAAACCGACGCGATCGCCCGAGCATTGATCGAACCGATTCAAGACGATTACGCAGAGATTCTCGTGTATGTCAATCGGATCGGGGATAACTCGGACCTACCGGCCCGCCGGATGCAGTGGACCCCGCGTGACGGATACGTCGAGTTGAATTACGCGAGCTCCCGGTCGGACGAGCGATGAGTGACATCGACCGGCTCGCGGGTGAGCTGAACGCGTGGCAACAAAACGCTGCGGGTAACACGCCGAGGAGCTCGAGGGGGTTCCTCCGACAACCACCGAGGGGCTAGCAATATGTCTATGCGTTTTCGTGTAATGCTGGCGTGTGGACTCGGGGTGGCCGCCCAGGTTTCGGCGACCCAACCACAAGCAGGCACCGCGACCGGCTCCGAGCGAGCGGCGTGCCAAGCGCTCGGCTTCGCCCGCAACCTGACCATCACACGCGCCGGCATCCGGAACACCAATCAAGGCACTCCGTATTGCTATGTGAGGGGGATCCTGCCACCTGCTATCCAATTTCACGCGCAACTCCCGTTACCCCGTAACTGGAATGGGCGCTTCCTCAAGTGGGGTGATGGTGGAAAGGACGGCGACCTCGATTGCGCAGACCATCGTGTGCTCGAGGGCTATGCGGTGGCCAACAGCAACACCGGCCACGACAACGGCGCCGAGCCTGGCTCCGTGTTCGGCTACGACAATCGTCAGGCCGAGATCGATTTTGGATATCGCGCGGTCCATCTGACGACGGTGGCGGGCAAGACCTTGGTTGAAACGTACTACGGCGCTCCTCCCGATTACTCGTATTTCGAGGGCTGTTCCACCGGCGGTCGTCAGGGGCTGATGGAAGCCCAACGATACCCAGAAGACTTCGACGGCATTGTCGCCGGCGCCCCCGCCAACCATTACCAAGAGATGAATGCGGTCCGAGTATGGCTCCTCCAACGGATGTTCCGCGACGACTTCGCCGGCGCCCTCGCTTTTGATACCGACGGGAACGGCCAGTTCGACAGCGTGCGCAAGATGGACATCCTTGCTGACACCGTGCTGGCTGCGTGCGATCGATACGACGGCGTGAAGGATGGGGTCATCGACCACCCGCCAAGCTGCGAATTCAACGTCCGTCATGAACTCGCGACACACCAGTGCGCGGATGACGTCGACGCCGACGACTGTTTCACCGACATCCAGCTTCGCACGATCGAAGACTTCTACGCGGGTCCGCGTGATCGGTCGGGACAAACAACCTACGCCGGAAAGCCGATCGGGTCGGAGCGTCAATGGGCCGGTCTCTTTATTCCGTATACCGGCAACGGGTTCGTACCTGGGGCGGTACGACTCGGGGGCGACCACCTCAACTATCTGTTCTACGAGACTGATCCTGGGGTCACCCCGGCCAATCTCCTGGACCCCTCGAGCGTGGTCGCCCGGCACGCGACGCCCCCGGAGTGGCCGTGGTGGGATTTCGATATCAACGATGTCACCACGGGCAAAGGGGACGTGATGAAGGGCATCACGGACGCCACCGACCCGGATCTGACACGCTTCTTGCTCGATCGCGACGGCAAGCTGGTGCTGTATCACGGATGGGCGGACGCCCTCGTCGTGCCCCAGCCCACCCTGCGTTACTACTACGACGTCGTTGACCGGACGTTTCAGGGCGACCTCGCGGCGGCCAAAGAGCAGGCCCGGCTTTTCATGGTCCCCGGGATGGGGCACTGCCGCGGTGGCGCCGGCCCGGACACCTGGGACCGTCTACGTCCGCTCGTCGACTGGGTTGAGCGGGACCGAGGCCCCGACGCGTTGATCGCGACTCACTTAACGAACGGGGTCGTGGACAACGAGCGACCGGTGTGCGCCGTCCCTTTGCAGGCGGTTTACACCGGCCCGGCGGGGGGCAAGGATGACCGTGCGAACTGGGTGCAGGAGAATTTCACGTGCCGATAGACCCGGGCCCCAAGTTCGTGCCCCTGAGTGAGCTGGCCGCCCGCGTGCCAGACGGTGCCTCGCTGGCGATTGGCGGGAGCTTTCTCCATCGTGGCCCGAACGCGTTTGTCCGCGAGCTCATTCGACAACAGAAACGTCATCTCGACATCATCAAGCAGTCACCAGGCTACGACCTCGACATTCTGTGTCGAGCCGGGTGCGTGGCGAAGGCGCGGGCCGGCATCGTGGCCATGGAGGGCAATTTTGGTCTCGCTCCCTGGTATCGTCGCGCCGTCGAGCAACAGCAGATCGAACTCGAAGAGCATGCCTGTATGACCCTCACGGCCGGTCTCCGCGCCGCCGCATTCGGGGTGCCGTTTCAACCGGTCGGTGGCGTACATGGGTCCGATCTGGCGCGTCTCAACAAGTGGGTGTCCATCACCGACCCGTATGGCTCAGGACAGCAGGTGTGGATCGTGCCGGCGATACGGCCTGACATCGCCGTCATACATGTCAACGAAGCAAATGAGCTGGGCGACGGGCGGGTCTATGGTACCTACAACTGGGACCGCATCATGAGCCGGGCGGCCAAACGGGTGTTTCTCGTGGCCGAACGGATGGCGTCGGTGCGATCCTTCCAAGATCAACCCGAGCTCACCCTGATCCCGAGCTTCATGGTGCAGGGGGTCAGTATCGTGCCACACGGTGCCTGGCCAGGGTCGTGCTGGCCCTTGTATGAGGTCGATTATCCGGCCGTGGAAGACTACCTGAGCCCCCAGAGGGCACTCGAAACCCATCTAACGGACGCCCCCGAGACCAAGGAACACGTGTTTGTCTGACGACAGGCCCGCCTGGTCCTCGTTCTCATATATCGTGACCAATCTCGCACGCTTTGTCCGGCCAGACGAGGTCACCTTCAGCGGTGTCAACTCCACGCCGCCGATGTTGGCCTGTCTCATGGCGAAACGGGCTTACGATTTCGATTTCGTGTATCTCAATGTCGCGGGAGGGGTGCAGCCCCGGCCGTCGAAGATCCCCATCTCCAGCTCAGACCCTGTGTTGGCTGAAGGCTCCACGGCGATCTTCACCAACGAGGACTTCTACGATCTGTGCACGCGGGGCGGTATGGATCTGTGTTTCCTTGGCGCGGCCCAGGTCGACGGTCGAGGATGTACGAACGTGTCAGCCATCGGCGACTGGCACCGCCCAAAAGTTCGACTGCCGGGCGGGGGCGGGGGCGCGGTCATGTTGCCGACGGCGCGACGCGCCGTCACGTGGCGCACCGAGCATTCGACCCGTACGCTCGTCGAAACACTCGATTTCGTCACCGCAGCCGGTGGAATGCATGGGGTCGTCACGCCGATCGCGGTGTTTGTGAAACGCCACGACCGGCTCGTTCTGCAATCATGGCATCCTGATGTCACGCTCGACACCGTGCAGGAACGTACCGGCTTCTCATTCGACGCCACCGACGCCACCCCCACGTCGCTACCGACGGCCCGGGAATTGGCCGCGCTTCGTTCACTCGACCCCGATGGTCAGTTCGAACGCGACGCCCAACTTCAGTGACCGCGACGTCGCTGAGTCAGCTCCTCCGGGACCGTTTACAGATCCATGCTGCCGCCAACCGTATCGCGCTGTTGGACGATCACAGGGTGGTGTCCTACGCCGATCTGATTGGCCGCATTGACGGACGGGCCGCCGCCGCCCGCTCACGGGTGGCGCGCGGTGAGCGCGTCGGGCTCCTCGGACCGAAGTCTCCCGAAGCCCTCAGTCTCTTTTTTGGAATCATGCAGGCGGGCGGGTGCCCGGCGTTCCTCGATCCGAGACTCGGTTCCGACGCGCTATCACGACACGCACGGGCCATCGGTATCCGCCAGGTCTTCGTCCCTGACGACACCGGCTCACTCACAGAGGCGCCCGGCGGAGCCGAGCTACTCGTTCAATCACTCGGGCTCGACTCGCCGTCCAACGAAGAAGACTCTGCCCTGCGCACTCTCACCAGATCGGACCTGGCCATGCTGCAAAGCACATCCGGGAGCACTGGTGTGGCCAGGGGTGTCCTGCTCTCGCATGGCAATCTCTTGGCGAACGCCGACGGTGTGATCAGGCACACCGGCATCACGCCGTCCGATCGGCTACTCCATGTGATGCCGCTCCATCATACGAACGGCCTCAATAACCAGGTGATAGCCCCGTTGCTCGCCGGTGCCTCTGTCGTCTTGATCGACCGTTTTCGCGCCGACCAGTTCGAGACCGAGATCGCACGCTGGACGCCGACCTATCTCACGGGTGTACCGACCATGTATGCGCGCGTGCTGCCCCATCTCTGTGATTCGGAAAAACGCCGCTCGCTCCGTTTTCTTCGATGCGGATCCGCGCCGCTCACGCCCACCCTGCAGACCAGAATCGAGGAAGAATTTGGCGTGCCGCTCATCGTGTCCTATGGATTGTCGGAAGCGACCTGCACTTCGACCATGAACCCGCCTAGCGCGCGTCGAGTCGGCAGCGTTGGGACGGTCTTGCGGGGACAACAGGTACGAATCTGTGCCCCGGGCACGACCGACGCCGTCGCGTCGGGGACGGAGGGTGAGATCTGTATCGCGGGTCCCACTGTCATGCAGGGGTATTCGGACGGATCAGCCGCTCCGACGACCCTGGACGGTTGGCTTCCGTCGGGAGACCTGGGTCATTTCGATGCGGATGGCTATCTGTTCGTGACCGGGCGTCTCAAGGACCTCATCATTAGGGGCGGGGAAAATCTTTCACCACGACGCATCGAGCAGGTCCTGCTGGAAGACCCGACCGTGGCCGAGTGTTGTGTCGTCGGAGCACCGGACTCGGATCTCGGCGAACAACCGGTCGTGTTCGCGCGAGCCAAGGACGGCGCCGACCTTCAACTCCGTAAACTTCGGGCGTTGGTCACCAGACGGTTGTCACGCATCCACGCCCCGTGCCGCCTGTATCTGCTCGACGCGCTACCGGAAACCTCGATAGGAAAGATCGACCGAGCTGCCCTCAGACGGCGTGCGGCTGGTCTGACCGACGAGACGGAGGATGGTGATGCTCAGTAGCGTTCTTCCGTCCGCCATGCGGCGGCTCAACAAGTAATTCGTCAGCCCGGATGGACTCGGCGACCAAACTCCAGCCCCCTCGAGCCCATTCGAACCCACGCAGCCGCTCACGCGCGCAGAAGTCATGGCGGCGACACATCAGCCAATCGAGCCGGAAGCGCGCCCTCTCCACACCCAAGGTCGAGCCCACACTCGTCGCCCCGTGCTCCTTGCCGTCAAACTCGTGGGTCACGCCTGCCGGCCGAATCGTCAGCCGCTCCGTCTCCCCTGTGGTGAAAATCAAACGTCGCCTCGACTGACTCGAGGAATCAAGGTTTTGACCGGCCACGGCTCGAAGCCTCTGTGGTTCTTCGCGGTGGAGTGTCGGGCCTGGTATCCTCAAGCGCCATGGACCGACCCTCGTACGTCCACGGTACCAGCCCCGTAGCGCTGCTCGGAGAAACAATCGGCGAGAACCTGCGTCGTACGGTCGACCGCTGTGGCGACCGAGACGCGCTCGTCGTGACGTCACAAGACTACCGAGCCACTTACCACCAGCTGTGGGACACCACGACTGCGCTGGCAAAAGCGTTGCTCGCTCGAGGCATCGAGAAGGGCGACCGGGTCGGTATCTGGGCGCCGAATCGTTTTGAGTGGGTCGTCATCCAGTACGCCACGGCACGGGTTGGCGCCATCCTGGTCAATATCAATCCAGCGTACAAGGCCCAAGAACTGCACCATGCCCTCAACCAGTCGGGTCTCAAGCTGCTGCTGCTCTCCCAGGGATTCCGACAGACCAACTATGTCAAAATTTTCGATCAGGTCCGTCCCGAGTGCCCGGCCCTCCAGAATGCCGTCGTCCTGGACGACGACTGGGTATCGCTGTTGGAGGAGGGGCGGCTGGTAACCGACAACCTCCTCTCCGACCGGGAGGCGAGCTTGGCCTTTGATGACCCGATCAATATTCAATACACGTCGGGCACGACCGGCGCCCCCAAGGGAGCGACACTGTCTCACCACAACGTCCTGAACAACGGCTTCTTTTGTGGGGAGGTGCTCGGATACACGGAGAACGATCGCGTGTGTATCCCGGTGCCGTTCTATCACTGCTTTGGCATGGTGATCGGCAACCTGGCCTGCACCAGCCATGGCGCCTGTATCGTCTCCCCCGGTGAGGCGTTCAGCCCAGAGCGCACGTTGGCGGCGGTCGTACAAGAGCGATGCACGTCACTCTATGGCGTACCCACTATGTTCATCGCACAGCTTGACCATCCCGACTTCGAGCGCACTGACTTCTCGACCCTACGCACCGGCGTCATGGCTGGGTCCTCCTGTCCGATCGAAGTGATGAAGCAGGTGCGGGAGCGCATGCATATCGACGAAATCACGATCTGCTAGGGCATGACCGAGACCTCCCCGGTGTCCACGCAGACTCGAGTCGACGACCCCGTCGAGAAACGCGTTGCCACGGTCGGCCCCGTCCACCCACACGTCGAGGTCCAAATCGTCGACCCCGAGACAGGACGCCTCGTGCCGCGCGGACAGAGCGGCGAGCTCTGCACACGCGGTTACAGCGTCATGCTGGGCTATTGGAACGACGACGAGGCAACCCAAGCGGCCATCGACGGGGCGCGGTGGATGCACACCGGCGATCTGGCCACGATGGACGACGACGGGTATGTCAGCATCGTCGGTCGCATCAAGGACATGATTATCCGGGGCGGTGAGAACGTCTATCCACGGGAGATCGAGGAGTTTCTGTACACCCACCCGGACGTGGCCGACGCGCAGGTCATCGGCGTACCATCGGCGCGTTACGGTGAAGAGGTCGTGGCATGGGTCAAGCCACGACCGGGCGCGACGCTGGACGACTCCGAGCTCACAGCGTTTTGCCGCAATGTCATCGCGACATACAAGATCCCCAGGTATTGGAAGATCGTGGACGCCTTTCCAATGACCGTCACCGGGAAAGTGCAAAAGTTCGTCATGCGTGAGATCTCGACCACGGAGCTCGATCCGAATGCTGGGTGACACAGACCCTGCCTGACTCGACGGCAGCCCTGGCCGTCGCGCCTCAGGACCCTCTGGCCATGAGACCACGGTGCGCTCAGGAGACGCGGCCGGGGCGGCGGACCAGATGCTCACGAATCTCGGTAGCATAGGCGAACAGCGCCGGCACACCTCCTGAATGGAGCATGACCAAGGGGCGGTCCGCCGACCACCGTCGGTCATGCTGGTGCGCACAGAGTCCCGCGAACACCTTCCCTGAGTAGACCGGGTCAAGCAACACCCCCTCGGCTTCGGCCATGAGCGCAATCGCATCAAGACAATCTGGGGTAGCATCTCCATAGCCGGTCCCCACGAACTGATCGTGGATCTCGACCACCCCACGTGGCCGGTCGGGGTCGAGCCCCAGCAGTTCGCTCACCGCAACCCACCACGTATCCAGGCTCTCCTGACATCGGTCGGCCCCGCGATTCACGCTGATCCCTACGACTGGGCAGGTCAACCCACGGGCTCGGAGCGCGGTCAGCGTACCGGTCAGAATGCCCCCGGTCCCGAACGGAAGATACACGGCCAGCGGGTCGAGCCCACGCTCATTCAGCTGGTCGGCCAGCTCAAGTCCACCGCGCACATAACCCAGACAGCTCAGAGGGGTCGTGCCACTCACCGGAATGTAGTGGGGACGGTGCCCCTTGGCCCGCAGTTCGTCACACACCTTATCCGCATGTCGCTCGAGATCCCAGTGGTCCTCGGTGTCCACGAACCGAACGTCAGCGCCCATGAGACACACCGTGAGGAGATTGCCCTGAAACACTCGGCGGTCGTCATGACTGAGCACCACCGTGACCTCGAGCCCCACCCGGCGAGCCGCCGCCGTGGTGAGACGCGCCTGGTTGCTCTGGGCGCTCCCACACGTCACGAGCACGGTGGCGCCATTGGCCCGGGCCTGCGCCACCTCGTACTCGAGCTTGCGCGGTTTGTCGCCTCCCAAGGTCAGATCGGTCAGATCGTCGCGCTTGAGATAGAGGTCAAGGCCGATCTTGGTACCGACCCGGGGAACATGGTCGAGCGGCGTTGGGCACCTGGTGAGCGTTTCGCGGGGATATCGAGCGAGCGCGTCTTCAATGGCTTGCACACGCCCATGATCGCCTCCCGCGCGGATTCGACCAAACGGCCCGAGTCTGGCCCGTGACAAACACTGAGCGAAACGCTCGGAATGAAAGCGCGCGGTGGCCCAAAACGGCGATCTGGCTGGATCACATCACGACCAATCAGCGGCCTGAGGCTACAATCACACGTCTGATCGGGTTCTTACAGGGTGGAGACGATATGACGCGACACGCAACAGTGATGTTTGGATGTGCGGTCTTGACCGCGATGACCGCCACGTGGCTGGTGGCGCCAGTGGGCGCGGCGCCCGAGCTCGCCGTCAACGTCGCCGACCCAGCTGCCTGTGCCGCACTGGCGAACCTCTCGTTGCCGGACACCGACATCCGTCTCGCTGAGGTCGTACCGGCCGGAGCGTTCCGCCCCCCCGGAGCAACCCAGCCACTTGATGTGCCCGCTTTTTGCCGCGTGGCGGCAACGACCCGAACGGCGGTCAACTTCGAGGTATGGCTGCCGATGGAAACCTGGAATAGCAAGTTTCATACGGCCGGAAATGGTGGCATGGCTGGGGTCATCAGCTACGGCGCGATGGCGACCGCATTGAACCGCGGCTACGCGACGTCGAGCACTGATACGGGCCACGTCCGTCCAGGTAACGACTCATTCAATGCCAGCTGGGCACTCAACCGACCCGATCTGGTCGAGGATTTCGGGCATCGCTCAATCCATCTGACCTCGGTACACGGCAAGACGATCACGGAAGCCTTCTACGAAGACCCACCCGAATACGCCTACTACGTGGGCTGTTCAAAGGGCGGCCAGCAAGGGATGATGGAGGCTCAGCGTTATCCAGGCGATTTCGACGGCCTCATCGTCGGCAATCCTGCCCACAACTGGACGAGTTTTTATGCGGGGGCGCACTTGTGGTACGCGTTGGCCACCCTCGACAACCCCGACAGCTATATTCCACCCGACAAGGTCGCGTTGCTCGGGAAAGAAGTCACACTCGCGTGTGACGCGCTCGACGGTCTCGAAGACGGCGTCATCGACGACCCGCGAAAGTGTGCGTTCGATCCTGACATCCTGACATGTGGCGCAAACGCCGACTTGGACGCGTGCTTCACGCCCGAGCAGGTACAGGCGGTGAAGGACATCTGGCGCGGGCCCACGAACACCGCCGGCGAGGTGTTGTATCCGGGACTCGTACCGGGGGGAGAGGCGGCCGCCGGCGGATGGTCGAGCTGGGTCACCGGTCAGGAGCCATACGCGGGAATCCACTACCGGGCCGCAGACGGGTTCATGAAATACATGGTATTCGCCGATCCTGACTGGGACTTCCGCTCCTGGAACTACGACCGCGACCTTCCAACGGCGCTTGCCAAGGTCGGCAAGGCCCTCGACGCCAACAATCCGGATCTTCGACCTTTACGGGACGGTGGTGGGAAACTCCTGCTTTATCACGGATGGAGCGACGCGGACATCTCGCCCCTGGGCACCATCAACTATTACGAGCGAGTGGTATCAACGCTTGGCGAGGACAGGGAGCGCGCCACCGCGCTTGCGGACACCCAGGACTTCTTTCGACTCTTCATGGTGCCGGGGATGGGTCATTGCCGCGGCGGGCCCGGTCCTGACACGTTCGATGCCTTGACGGCCCTCGAGCAGTGGGTCGAGCACGGAGAAGCGCCTAAACGGATCGTGGCCTCAAAGGTCGAAGCTGGCGAGGTCTTGCGTACTCGTCCGCTGTGCCCTTATCCTCAGGTCGCCCGCTGGAATGGCACGGGGAGCACAGACGACGCGACGAATTTCAGCTGTGTCGCGCCCGAGTAACCGCTCGCAGGTGCATCACAAAGACGCTGAAAAAGTGGCGGCTGACGCCGACTACGTCTCAGATAAGCTTGGGACCGTAACCGGCGCGGCCCGCCCAATGAACCGACGACCGGCGCGCGTGAAGTCGTCGAGAATCAAGTAGGCGATCGGAACCAGCGCGAGCGTGATAAAGGTGGCGAAGAGAACCCCGAACGCCAGCGAGACCGCCATCGGGACCAGGAAAGCCGCCTCAAAGCTCTTGTTGGCCATCAGCGGCGCCAACCCGGCAAACGTCGTAAGCGACGTCAGCAGAATTGGGCGGAATCGGGCGATACCCGCTTCCCGTACCGCACTCTGGAGATCGGTGTGCTGAGCCCGTTTCCGGTTGATAAAGTCGACCATCACGAGGCTGTCGTTGACGACCACCCCCGTCAGCGCCACCAGGCCGAACATCGAGAACAGGGTGACATCCAGCCCCATGACGATATGGCCCCAGATGGCACCGACCAGACCAAACGGAATCGCACTCATAATTATGATGGGCTGGACGTAGGAGCGCAGGGGTATCGCGAGCAAGGCGAAGATCATCAACACCGCCACGACAAATCCTCGCACGAGACCACCCACCGAGTCAGCCTGCTCTGCCTGGATCCCCTCGAACGAGTAGGTCACTCCGGCAAACGCGGGGAGCACGTCGGGCAGAATCGTCTGTTGAAGCGCTGCCGTCACCGCACCACTCGTCGTCACCGATGAGTCAATTGCCGCCGTGACACTCACCGCCCGGTTACGGTCCACCCGACGGATGGACGAAAACCCACGCCCTGACTCAACCAGCGCGACATCCCGGAAGGGCACTTCCCCACCACCTGGCACCCGAATACGCATCCCCTCGAGATTACCCAGCGACCGGCGTTCATCCTCCGGATAGCGGACCATCACGCGGATATCGTCACGGCCTCGTTGGATCCGCTGCGCCTCTTCCCCGTAGAACGCTTGTCGCACCTGGCGTCCGAGATCCTGGAGGGTTAGGCCGAGTGTTTCAGCCGAGGGCTGTATACCCAGCCGCATTTCACGCTTCCCGTCACGAAACGAATCGCTGATCTCATACACTCCGGTGAACTCGGCCAACCGCCGCCGAATGGCGGCGGCCGCTTCGCGGAGCACATTGATATCCGGTCCCACGAGCTGGACGTTGACGTCCTCACCCGGGTTCATAATCGTGGCACTGAAGCTCACTTCCACCGCTTCGGGGATCAGACCCGTCAGCTCACGCCAGCGGTTACCCAGTGCTTCGCTCGTCAGCGACCGTTCCTCGGCCGGCATCAGCTCGATCGTAACTTCACCCACGTTGGCGGCCGAAGCCTCGCCGACCGACCCCATCGGGCCTCGTCCGCGACTTGGCTGACTCCCAACGGCCGCAAACGCATGCGTGAACATGTCTTGCCCGGTCTCGGCCAGCACCTCTCGACGAAGCCGTTCCGCTCCGGCCTCGATCCGGGCCACAGCTTGAGAGGTCGCCTCGGCCGTCGACCCTTGAGGCAGCGTCACCGACGCCGACATGAAATCAGCCTCGATGGATGGGAAGAACACGAAGGTGATGTACCCCCCGAGGATCATGCCAACGGTGACAATCAACATCGCCGATCCGACCGACACGGTGAGATACCGCCAGCGAATCGCCACTTCGAGGGCAGGTCGATACAACTGCTGGATGACCCAAGCCAACCCGCTCGTGAACAATCCCTGAAATCGTTGCCAGGGACCTCGCCGTTTTGGTGGCGAAAGGTGCGACCGATTGGACGGAAGGATCGCCAGCGACTCGACGAGCGAGAAGAACAGACAGGGGATCACGATCAAAGGAATCACCAGGAAGATCTTCCCCATCGGTCCGGGTACGAACATCATCGGCAAGAAGGCCGCTATGCTCGTGAGCACGGCGAAAATAATGGGGGTTGAAATCTCTCTGGCCCCTTCAATTGCCCCCCTCAACCCTTGACTGTGTCGCTCCTGATGCGTGTGGATGTTCTCACTCACCACGATCGCGTCATCGACCACGATACCCAGTACCAAAATGAATGCAAAGAGCGACATTACGTTGATGGACACGTCGGCCAGCGGCATCAACCAGAGGGCGCCGAGGAACGAGACCGGGATACCCAAACTGGTCCAAAACGCGAGCCGCAGATCGAGAAAGAGCGCGAGCGAGATAAAGACAAGCACAAACCCGGTCAGACCATTGCTGACGAGGAGTGAGAGCCGGTTTTCGAGCATCTTTGCCTGATCTTGCCAGACGGTTAGCTCGAGCCCTTCCGGAAGACTCGCCTGGGCGTTGTCGACGTAGTCCTGAACGGCGGCGGCGACGTCGATCGCGCCTTGGGCACCGGTGCGGAAGACGGACACCACGACCGCCGGGTTGACATCAAAACGAGCCGACTGGTCCGTCTCTGCGAACCCGTCGATGACGGACGCCACATCCGCCAGCCGCAAACGTGTCCCATCAGGACCAGTGAGCAGAGTCAGGTCTTCGTATTCTTCGCCCCGATACGCCTGCCCAATCGTCCTCAACAGAATCTCACCGCCGTCGGCCCGAACTGACCCGCCGGGGAGGTCAAGCGACGAGCGACGCACGGCGGCCGCCACATCATCAAACTGCAGGCCGTGCCGCCGCAGGGCCACTTCGGACACTTCGATGGCAATCTCGTAAGGACGGGCTCCGATTACCTCGACTTGGGTGATCTCGGGGAGCGCGGCGAGCTCGTCCCGCACGCGCTCGGCGACCCGCTTGAGTGTCAGCTCGTCGGTCGCACCCGACACCGCAACATCGACCACTTGCCGCCTGGTGGTGAGCTCTCGAATGATCGGTTTCTCCGCTTCGATTGGAAACGTCGTGATCGCGTCCACGTTCGTTTTGATGTCATCGACCACCTTGCGGGGGTCAGCGCCCAGCTCCAGCTCGACCGACACACTGGCCATTCCCTCGGATGAGGTCGATGTGATCTGCTTGATACCGTCGAGCCCCTGAATCGCTTCCTCGACCCGCACTGCGACCGCCGATTCGACCTCTTCGGGTGCAGCACCGAGGTACGGCACCTCAATACTCACCATGTCAAGCGAGAACTCGGGAAACACCTCTTGCTTAATGGACGCCGTGGCGAATAGACCACTGACAATCAAAAAGATCATCAGTAAATTCGCAGCAACGGGATTCTTCGCAAACCAATCAATGAGCGCGTTCATAGTGCTCCAAGCAACAAGACTGGGTCATTCCTGGTATCGTGCCGTTGATGGCTCGATTCGTGTTTACCGCGCCGATGGCCGCCGTGGCCACCCCTGAACTGGCCGCTCGTCTGAATCGTGCTCTGGCCTTGTTTCCGGAACTAGCTGGACGACCGGTGACCGTGGGGGTCACGGCCAGTCGGTGGTTAGACGGTCTTGCCTACCCACAAGAGCGACTCATCCGGCTCAATCCCTATCGGCGCAAGCACGTGACCTATTTCACGATCGGGCACGAACTCACCCATCTCGTGCAAACTCCGGGTCTTGGTCTCATCCCCAGTGGGGAAGTCCAGTGCGACATCTGGACGCTAGCCCGTGACCCACTGTTCCTCGACGAAAAGCCGTGCTACCTCAAGGTGGATTGTGATGGCCGGTCATGGCGGCGTCACGCGCACGCCATCCGGAACTTGTGCTCCCGCGCCATCGTGGAGCGGCGCCACAACCGACGCTATATTGTGTGGCTACAACAGCAACTCAGCGCCTACTTTCACGGTCGAACCGGACAGCTCCGTCTCTTTGACGACGCCGCCCCGGCCGTCACCTCTCGATGGCGTAACCGAGAACCGTGGGTCGCTGGTCGGCCAGACTGTCGACCACCGCCTGGGTGACCACGTTCGTAAACCGCTGTCTGATGTTGAGCGGGCCGTGGCCGGGCAATTGAATGAACATGAGTCCGATGAGGTCCTCGGCCGGGTCTGCCCAGTAGAGCGTGCCGTAGGCGCCGCCCCATCCGTAGCTGCCCGGTGACAACGTGTCAAACGATTGTGTCGGGTCGACCAGCACGCCGAACCCAAGACCAAAGCCGTAGCCGGGTCCACGCACATAAATGTCCTGATGGGCGGTGTGATTACTGATCATCAGGTCCACGGTCATCCGTCCGAGCAATCGGACGCCGTCGAACTCCCCACCGTTGGCAATCATCTGGGCAAACCGAAAATAGTCGGCTGAAGTGCCGTTCAACCCCGCCACTCCGGGGAAATACGTCCTCGGCTCTCTGAATGCCGGGGCTCTCATCAGTTCCGCCCCTCCATCGACGGTCGGTCGATACACGGCCGCCACCCGATCCACCCGGTCGCGTGGCACGTTGTAGAACGTGTCAGTCATCCCGAGCGGTTCGAAGATGCGCTCGCGCAAGAACACGTCAACCGACACCCCTGATATGTTCTCAACAAGAACGGCCACAAAATCGGTCGACGCGCCATATTGCCAGTGGTCCCCCGGATGGAACGCCCCCGGGATTCTGGCGGCTCGTGCCACTCGCTCCGCCACCGTGGCGAACGGCTCACCATCGTTTGTCACATAGCGGTAGTCGTCCTCGGAAAGACCCGCGCCCTCGGGATTCAGCGTAAGACCGGACGTATGTGTCAGTACGTGGCGGATGGTCACGGGCCGCGCTTCACTCACGCGACGCTGTCTCGGCCCGTCACGCTCCAGCACCAGGTGGTCCGAATACTCCGGAATCCAGTCTGCAATGGGGTCGTCGAGCCGGAAACGCCCCTCTTCGAACAACATCATGAGCGCCGCCGACACGATCGGCTTGGTCATCGACATCAAGGTGAATATCGTGTCGCTGGTCATCGAAATGTCGGCTTCTCGATGCTTCCAGCCGAGCGCCGAATGATGCACGACCTTTCCGCGCCGCGCGACGAGGGTCACTGCCCCGGCGATGGCACCGTCGTCGATGAACCGCTGAAAGTACTCATCGATCCGTTGCAACCGCTCGGTCGACATCCCAACTGACTCGGGCGCGGCGGTCGGTAAGTCCTCCGCCGCCAGCGAAGGGACGGCGATGGACATCCCAAGCACCAACCCGACAGCCCCCACCAGCAGACGTGCCGGCGCCACTCGACGACCGGAATCAGGCGGGTTCGGGCGTACTGCGCTGTGGATCATCATGACTCTCTCCTATCCCGCGTCCTTCTGACGCTATCAGATGAGACCAACGTCGGCAATCAACCGCCCGACACCTCGGTCTTGCCGTGAACAAGACACGCCGGCTCATCGCCCGACGCGCAAAATGGCGGGCGGACCTCACGGCCTCAGCGGAGCCAACGGGATGACCCCAACCAGCGAGAACGACCAGGGACTCGCGTCGTCGAGGTATCGTTCACTCCCGACAATGTCACCCACGCGCGGCAATCCAGTCGCGACATAATCGTCCGACCCCTCTATCTCGAAATAGTGTAGCCGTGGCTTTCCGGGAGTCGGCTGAACGGGAGAAACGCCGTATCGAGCTCGAAGTTGAGCTTGTGGGTATACACGCTGGCCGCATCAAGAGTTTCGCCGGGGCTGATCTTGTCCACGATATCGAAGTGACTCTCGATCCAGCCACCGGTTTGCTCCGTATCGAAGAGTGACAGAATGAGCTCGAACACGGTCTCCCGCGGCTGTCTCGTCGTGTCAACGACGGTCCGCGCCACGAGCTCCTCGATACGAGCCGCGCCAAAGCAGGTTCTCCACCGTCAGCGTCGGTTCGATCTTGAGCACCGGCGCGCAGAGAAACCAACACGCGGACTGCGCCTGGGCCGGCGAACCGGCCCCCAGAACCGCAAGCGTGACGAGCCCCACAAGTGATCGACGCCGGGTCATCCCGACCGGTCTCATCCAAACTGACGTTATCATGGGCGCTTTGAAGCATCTCTGCTTTCGGCCTTCTCTCTGCTCGAGCATCTAGTGGGCCGTTTCCTGTTCCTGAAAAGGCTCCGGCGCAACCTGCGATACCGGCCCACGACGATCGTGCATCTCGACGTGCCGCTGACCGCTCTTCAGGACTTTCCGGAGGTTGTCGGTGTCGCCCGGACGGTGGCAACCTGGCATGACTGGCGACAGACCCGGACCGCGATCGCCGCCTTCGCGGACGACGCGGACTGTCCGGTAGTATCGTAGGTCGATGCTGGAACTCGTCGACTGGGCACCAAACTCACATGCGCTCGTCGTCCATCTCCCGATCGGGCTCCTGGTCGCCGCGGCCATGATCGATCTGCTCACGTGGCTACAACGTAACGACACGCACACTCGGTCGGTCGCGACCGGGTTTTACGTGGCGGGCGTCATCGCCGTGCTCGGCACCTATCTGACCGGCCGCAGTGCAGCCGCGGAGGTCTACACTCCTGGCTTGGCCCTTCCGGTCGTCGCGAGACATTGGGACTGGGCCCTCGGATGTGTCTTGTTTTATGGCGCGCTGGGTGCGGCTCGAGTGGTCCAGACCTTTGCTATCCCGTCACCAGGCAGACTGACCCGGGCCGCGCTGACGGTCGCCGGACTCATGGGGGTTGGTCTTCTCGCCGTTACCGGCGAGCTTGGGGGTCGGCTCGTCTATGAGCATCGCGTCGGTGTCTCCACACCCAGTGTGGTCGCCCCAACGCCAACCCGCTGACTCACCGCGGCGCGTGGAAGCGGTTGACTCGTGCTAATGGGCGAGCAGGTCTTGCAGCCTCTGGCGGTCACGGGTTGTCAGCGGCAGCCAGCCGCCCGGTGTGGCCTGCGCCGCCAGCGAGGAGCACGGTCCGCACATAAGTGATGCCCCGCCTCGGTTGTGGGTCAGACCAAGAGTGTGGCCGAGTTCGTGGGCAATCACGTTTCGCAGTACGCGGTCGTCGCCGGATCGGCGAGGCTGGGGAGCCCGGATCGCCACGAAATAACCGGGCGAGCCAAGGAGCGGCCAGGCAAACGGAAGGAGCGGCTGTTGTGAGAGCAGCAGCACCACATCACCACCCAGCTCGGTTAACTCTGGAGGTGGCTGTGGACCCGACGCACCCTTGGGGATCCGCCCGCCGCGTTGCGAGACGAATCTGGCGAACGTCTCTATGGCTCGAACATCTCTCGCCCCGACAACCAGCGCCGTTTCGCGTAGTGACACATCGAGTCCCAGGGCCGCCAACGTCTGATTCCAGAACGCCACCGCCTCGCGGGTGTAGATGAGCCGAAGGTCGTCCGCCTCAGGCACCACGATGACCAGCCGCCGTTCGTCCCATTGCCCACCCGAGACGTCGCCCCGTAGCGGCGTTACGAGCACAAACACGGTTATCAGAAGAACACGCATGGGGGAGGATCGTCAGTCATGAACCTGACACCTGGATCCGCTGGTAACGAAACAGATAGCGGACCTTGGCAAAGAGCGCTTAGTTTGTCCGGCATAAGTTGTCGGCAAAAAAGAGCTGCTCATCAAAGCCATCGCCATCCCGGTCAGCAAACAGACGGTCGGCCTGTCGGTAGTGGTCATCGTAGCCGATGTAGAACGCCGTGCCCGCAGTAATCCGGTAGGTAAACAGTATGTTGAAATCGAGATCCTTGTCGAAAGTGTTGTACTCGGCCATGTTCCGCACCAACAGACGGTCGGTGAACGTCAGAATACTCTGGACCCGATAGATTTGGACGTCGAACACCTCCATGTCACCGTTCCGGAGATCGATCAGCTGACTGGTATCGACACTCATCTGGGAGCTCCGCTCCCTCAACAAAGAACGGCCACAGCTCGCTGAAGAACAATGGACATCGCTGTTTCCCGGGCGGAGTCAACCACCACCGGGGTCATAACCAACAAGAGGAACGCCATCATCACGAACCTAGGCCGGGTGGACACGACCGAAGAGGCGGACAACCAAGGAAACGGCAGATTGTCCAATGACATGAGACGGTTGCGAGGTCAAAGGATCAACGTCGTGGGCGAGCCACGAGCAAAAACCTCGCGCCCGTGTACCCAGACGCCCGTGTTGGGCGTGCGAAGACGCCGACACAAAAAGGGGACGACGGCGGGATGCCCTCGCCCCCTTTTTCCGTTCCAACAACGATGACGGGCTACTCGTCGGTGCTGCCTCTTGCCTCATCGGCGGCAACCCCGAACTCGAAGAACGGATTGAACATCTCGTCCCAACTCTGCTCCGCCCAAAACACCTCTTTGTCGGGCGACGGATTGTAACGGTTACGAACCGAGTTGTCGTAGTAGCCCACGGTCACGAGCTTTGACCCCGCCGGGAACACCATCGGCTCCGATAGCTCGTAAAACGTTTGCCAATTGAAATCGTACCGCGGCACGGTCAGCAGGATCTGCTCGGCGCCGTCCGGGTACACCAACGTGTAGGTGAACCGCTTGCCCCGAAGATGAGCATGGGGAGATAACGAAAACACGGTCGTGTCGTCCGGAAACACTTTCATCGTGACGATCTTCCAATCGTCGACAAACGGTGGAATATTTGGCACGGTTGGACGTCTCGCGCCTGCGGCCGCGACGACTTCCTGCCCCCCGACAATGGCGATACCGTCACTGGCCACGACCTCATGCACGTCGGTGTCCACCGGATCGTCGTGAAACCACAGCCCCAGCTCAGACTGGTCGGTTTCGGATCGGCCGGTCGGTTGATAGTGTTGGTTCAATACGAAGAACCACTCTGGCGGTAATACCCGCCCGGCGCCTTCGGGATATCGTTTGTAGCCCTTACCGGGTGCATAACCGGTCAGCTTGACCGAACGCTGGGCAAACTCGAATGAGGCGTTAGCATCCACCGTGATCGACTCGTCTCGTGTCGCGAGGCCCTTCTCATTCAAACGTGTCCCGGGTGGCAACCCAGAGCGGATGTAAGCCACGGTGTGATGCGTGACCTCACGGTTGCCCGGCTTAGATTCAAGCGCGCGGGCATACTTGGGCTCATCCCACGGTACCGGAATGTAGTAATTGGTCATGGGGAGCTCGCCGGAGGCAGGAATCACTTCGGCGACCGGCATCCGGATGATGGCGTCCGGGTCGCCAAGATCCTGGATCTGCCATCCCACAGGAATCGGCGGAAGGACGGGGAGGTCCGCCTGATTGCCCTCCGGGGCCCCACCATCGGCCCAGGCCGCAATGGTGTCGATGTTGGCCTGGCTGAGACGCCGGTCATTCTTGAACTCCAGCGAACCGCCAGGATCGGCGTGCCATGGCGGCATCTCCCGACTCACCACCTTGGCCTTGATGGCCCGGGCCCAGGGTCGAACCGCTCGATACGATGTCAGCGCCATGGGGGCAACTTCTCCGTCGCGGTGACAGACGACACAGTGATCGAACAGGATCGGCGCAACGTCCTTATTAAAGGTTGGCGGCTCATCAACGCCGGCGACCGAACTCGTGACAGGGCCGAAAATCAAGCCGACGGCAAAACAGACGCGAATCAACGGCATAGAACCCCCCGCTGTGTGGACTCGGGTCAGCGAAACTATTGATCCTATAGATTTTATCAGAGTCTACCGGCAGAAGATGTCGCGATCCGTCGCTATCGAATCTGTGGGGTCTTGAGACGCGCGACCACAAGATATAGTGGGGTCAGTCGGTTTTCACTTGACATCGTCCCCGTAGTCTTCGATTATCAGACTTGGGCAAACGGTCTTTGCCCCGCCCTCCACCGATGGTCTTTCCCGGACCACCGGGTGTTTGTTACCGCACCGCCACAACGAGGCAGCCGTACGTCTTGTACCGACCACCGGTTCGAGTCTGGTAACCCCGCTCGCCTAGCGCTCGCGGACTGTTGCACATGATTCACTGAGAGGCGGTCGGAGCCCCTTGTCGTCGGGCCCAGCCGACGCCGGGAGAGCGATCGGCGAGGGCTCGCTAGTTGGACGGTTTTCGTTCCATGCCGGCGACGGTGGCGCGATAGACCCTGATGGACTTCGAACAAAGTCGGACCAAGCACCGCTTGGAACGAGTAACGCTTTTGCTGAGAGCAGGTAGGTGGCGCCGCGGGACCGAGCGGATGTACCGCACGGGTCGTTGGCACCATTCGTTCACCCAGTAGGAGGGGAACATGAGTACGACACCCACAGCAAATCAACCGAAACCGGAGCCGGCAGCGAAGGCAGCAGCCATTCCGCCGGCGCGGGCAGCAGAGCCCGCCGCACGCCGACGAGGTTCGATCGGGCGGTTTTTTGCGAACTTGTTTCTCCTGATCCTCGCGTTGGGAGTCGCCTTCGTCGGTGGCGCCTACGTGATGGACCAGAGAGCCAGTGTCAATCGCCAGGCGCTCCTGGAGCAGCAGTCAACGGCGCACAACCGCATTGCTGCGCTCGAGGCCCAGCTCCAGGAACTCCAGGAGAACCGCCAGCGGGAGAACAGCGTCGAGCTTGATCTGTCGGAGGTGTTCGCACCCATCAAGATGGCCGTGAGTCGTTTAGCCGAGGCCCAGATGAGCATTGTCGCGCAGCAGATCTCGGCTGAGGTCGTAAAGCTTGTCGAATCCGATGTTCAAAATATGAACGCCTCGACCGCGGTGGCACCGCTCGCGACGGTCGCGGACGCGGCAGTCGCCACGCTCGAGCCCGAACCCACCAAGTCGGAAACACCGGGCGCTGAGGCACCAGACACGCCGACTCCGGAACCAGTCGCAGACTTGATAAGTCAAGCTCCGGGCGACCAGTCCGGCAAGACAACATTGACGGAACCCAGCGTGGATGCTGCGCCAGAGCCCGGCGGCAACCGTGCCCCGGCAAACGAAGGAGCGACGCTTCGGTCGTCGCACCCTTTCAAGGAGGGCTTCACGATACCGCCCGAGGACACGCGCGGCCCTGATCTGTCTCAGAAGCTCGCCTTGTCGCTTGACGGACCGGTCGGGCTCACGGACACAGCGGTGTGTAGGACGTTTGTGTTTGGTCATTACACAAAATTTTTACCTTCATTGACAGAAAACAAGGCCGCCTGGTCCATTCCGCAAACCAACTCAACAGAAGCCAGTCAATTGATTGGCCCACCGGTGATTGGCCCACCGGCACCGCCGGTGGGCTAATCCGAGCGTTTCGACGGTTGTACCCAGTCGTCGGTGCGGCGGCGTCGTAGCCGGAAGCAAGACCGGGTCGGGTCACGAAGGTGACCCGGCCCGGCGTCGTTCCCACCACACGACCTGCAGCCAATTCCCAACACCCGTGACAAGTGCCCCCGCAGTAAGATGGCTCGGTCTCGATCTGCGGACTGCCTCGCATGATCACGCACGACCACGTCCCATCCGCACGACCCGCGTTCGCCGAATCTCACCGCGGTTTTGGGACCGTCTCGCCACGGCGGGCAGCTAGTGGACCGGAGAAGAGCACGTGGCGATTGCCGACGAAGCCAGACGCGCCAAACTGGATGCGGCTTGGGTGGCAATGGTCCCGCTGGATAACCGAGAAACCCCGGAGGCGGGTCTCTGGCCCCCCAATCGCACGGGCGTGCCCTTCGTCGGGTGCCCGATGAGGTTTGGACACTAGCCTACTTGAGCGGAGTCCACTGAACTGGTTCGTGACCCGCGGGCCGAGCAAGGTCGTCTCAGACGGCCACAGATGGAGTTGATCGCGGGTCATGTCTCGGTGCTCAATGCGTCTTTCTATTGAACCAGTGCACACACCTGGTTGCTCCGTGAGAGTAGCGAACAGTACGGCCTCCCCGCCAACGTCTCGGCACTAGCCAACCCTCACACCGAGAGCGCGGTGCCACACGGGCGGGTCCTGGCATCGTTCGCAGACGCGATCGTCCGGGGCACTGCGGCCGAGCTAAGCCACACCCGAGACGCGGTGACCGCCCCGCGCCGTCCCGAGACGATGGCTGACGCGGCGGGGGTCACGTCGAACTTCGAGCGTATGGTCCGAATTGCCGACTCCACCGGGGTCGCACGCAGCGAGCATCTAGACAAGGATCGACCGAGACGCGAGCCGCCCTCGGCCTCGAGCGCCCGCCGTGGCGAGACACACCTCGCGGGACCTTTGCCACGGGGGCCAACGTCCCGCGCCGTGACACCCTGTAGGGTTTGAAGCGCCAACTCGACCATTTCGTCGGCGCCTTGCGTCTGTCGACACGATCGCCTGCCCGCCGGCGGACTCACTTGCGGTCACGCGGTTGGGTGAGACGATGACGGCCGCGTAAGAGGAAACCAGATGACGCACCGCACGCGTACCCGATGTCACACGCAACACCACGCTGACGCCCGGCGTGCTTCGAGATCGTGCCGGACCGCTCACGCCCGCTACCTGACCTGCCTGGTCATTGCAATCGCCGTCGCGAGTACGGCCCGCACAGCAGCCGCTCAGGAGGAGGAGTGGGGATGGGCCGACACCGCAGAGCTCACATTGGTGGTCACCGGCGGGAACGCGGAGGCCCAGACGCTCGGGTTCCGGAACGAGCTCGTGCGGTCGTGGGAGAGCGCGAACCTGTCTCTTGAGCTCGCGGCTCTCCGAGCCGAATCGAGCCAGATCACACGGACGGCCACGGGGTCCTCACCCACAAGTTTCGCGGTGACAGAGGACTCCGTCAGCGTGTTGACGGCTGAGCACTACTCCGCCAGGACCCGCTACGACCGCAACGTCAACGAACGGACTTTTTGGTTCACGGGGGCCGGATGGGAACGGAACTCGTTCGCTGGCATTGTCAATCGGGTGAGCTGGGACGGGGGTGTCGGCAACACCTGGATTGACAATCAGACCTCGACGTTTCGGACCGCATACGGCGTGAGCTACACCTATCAGGACGATGTCGTGCCCGCCCCCGATACGGACGACAAGTTCGCGGGTCTTCGTGTGTCGTATGACTACCGCCGTCAGGTCACGCCGACCACCGCGTTCACCAGTGTGCTCCAAGCCAACGAGAACTTGCAGGACACCAGCGACCTGCGCGCTGATTTTGTCAATGCGGTGTCGGTGACCATGACCGGTCAGCTTGCCCTCAAGGTCAGCTGGCGACTGCTGTACGACCACCTCCCATCGTTGGTCGGTCTTCCGCTCCAACGGGCCGACGGCTCTCCAACGGGCGACACCGTGTTCACCCGCCTCGACACCATCGACCACATCCTGACTTTTGCGCTCGTGGCAAGTTTTTAGCTCGCCCGCCATCCAAAACACGCCCCCCTCACGTAGTAGCGGATATTCAGCAAACCATCCCGGTAACTGATCCGGTCCGTGACACGTCCCGGCTTTCCCCGGGCAGGCGGTATGTGTGCCGCTGGAGGTGGTGAAATACGCAAGCCAGGGTTGCGTTTGGGTATCGTGGTTCTGTGCCCGGAAATCGCCGCTCAGGTCGGCGATCTCTATGCAACCGGGGACCCGAGCGAAGCCACTCGTTTCGACCTGATGCCGGAGCGGCTGGATCGCGAGGGCTGGAAGAGGGAGCAACCGCAGCCGGCCGCGCTGGCTCGTCCGCTCACCGAACAAGCGGTCACCGGGCGTGGTCGGTCAGTTCGTGCCGACCAGACGTCCGTCTGGGTCATACGCCTCTTTAAAGGTAAAGGCCTCAGCGGACGGTCCCTGGCGCCACAACCGGTCGAAGCGGGCCATGGCCTCGTCCACCCCCGGTCGCGTGCCAGCCGTCACCCACCACAACACAACCGGGTCTTTCGGAGGGGGGATAAACCACTCGCGTCGGCGGCGCACGAATGCCACATGCTCGCTTCGATACACATACAATCGTAGATGGTCTAGCGACCGCCAGGTGGTGAGATTGAAGAGAATTCTCGGATCCTCGAGCACACGGACATCCGTGGCATCGCCCCCAGTGGTCTGATAGCGCCAGACCGCCCCGACGGATTCGTCGCCGAGCCGGTTGATCCGGTCGATGGCCGCGCACATCTCCGCCATCCGAGCGTCATGGAACGCATACCGCATCCACGCCAGATTGGCTTGGGCCAACTGCGCCGTGTGTCCTTTCGTATTCTGCGCGTCGACCATCACGCGACGTCGTCCAGCCATTCATTGACCGGGTCGGGCAGATCAGGATGCGACAGTGCCGTATCGAGCACCCCGTGCACGGTTGTGGTCAGCCGCTCTCTCGCCGTTGATCCGAGTCGGGTGCTCAACCGCTCGGCCAGCGCCTCGGTCAAGGCGGTGACAAACGCTTGGGTCGACCCTCGGAGATGGGTCTCACGCTCTTCTTCGGTACGTCCGGCCGTCACGCCCTCGATGACGCCAAGGGTTATGAGCTCACGCGAGGCGTTGCGAGGTGACGCCAGCT
>JAYZGM010000178.1:0-5906 GCA_036336225.1 Acidobacteriota bacterium
GCCGTAGCGAGCTGCAGAGGTGGCGAGTGCGTTCCGGTCCGTCTCGTGTCTCTCGCGACCAGGCCCTCAGTGCGGTATGAACGCCGCGATACGCAGTGGTGCGCCACTGCCACCGGCGATCTTCATCGGTAGCGCGATCACATAGCTCCCGGTAGCCGGTAGTTCCGACAGGTTGGCGAGATTCTCGAAGCCGGCAATGTCCTCCGCATAGAGCACGACGTGGGCACGGAAGTCGGTCGACCGCCCACGGTCGATGCTCGGCGTATCGATACCCACCGCGAGAATGTCCCGTTCATGCGCCAGCCATCGAGCCGCGTCCTCACTAAGACCTGGAAACCGCAGCTCGGCCACGGCCGGCTCACCCGTCAGGGGCGTACCAAGCTAGGCGGTGCGGTCCTCCCAACGATCGGCCCAGCCGGTACGGAACAAGACGATCGCTCCGGCCTGGATCGGGCCGTGAGTGGCTTCCCACCTGGCCAGGTCCTCCCGCGTCACAAGATAGTCGGGCGTGACCTGAGCGGTGACGTCGACGACTGCGGTCGGCCCCATCAGGCTGAGTAGCGGAATGTCGTCGGTGGTCCGCCGGTTCTCCGCGAAGTGAATGGGCGCGTCGAGATGTGTGCCGCCGTGCTCCGCAGATGCGAACTGATATGACGCATAGAACCAGCCGCCAGGGGTGGGACCGAACGCCAGTTCCTCGAGCTGGAATCCCTGAGTGTCGGTTGGCCAGTAGATGGTCGATTCGGAGAACGAATGCGTGAGGTCGATCCACTGCCCGCCTCGGCCGTCGAAGACGGGGCCGTAGTCGGGTGGAGGCGCGGGAGGTGACGTACAACTCCAGGCAAGCGCGGTGATCGAGAACACGACGCGTGTCAGGTTGGTCATTCCGCTATTGTGGTGCATGCTGCATGGAGTTTGCCGGAGCAGGAGACCGTATTCATGACCGACCTCGTCATTCGGGCCGCGACACCTGACGATGTGCCGACGATTGTCGATTTCAACCTTCGTCTAGCCGAGGAAACCGAAGAGACTGTTCTCGACGCCAGAATCGTACAGGACGGGGTACGCACGCTGCTCTCCGAGCCCGCTCGAGGTCGGTATGACGTGGCATGCGTTGCCGGGGCTGTGGTCGGTCAGATCATGCATACCCGCGAGTGGAGTGACTGGCGCAACGGTGACATCTGGTGGATCCAGAGCGTCTACGTGCACCCAGACCACCGTAGGCGAGGCGTATTCCGGCGACTCTACGAGCATGTTCGCCAGCAGGCCGACGCTGAGCCGGGTGTCGTGGGGCTCCGCCTATACGTCGAAAATGTGAACGAGTCTGCCCAGACGACCTACCGACGGCTCGGGATGACAGCCACAGGGTATCGGGTGATGCAGGAGTTGCTGTGAAACCCGTAGTGCGTTGACAGTCGACCGAGGTTCCCAGGAATCGTTTCCCACATGGCACCGGAGCCGGTGAACCCATGAAGCAATATCAGCGGCTCACCCTCGCCATGGATCTTGTAATACATCTGTATGTCAGTGACCGATGCGACCCGGCCGGTCGCCGACTGGGCCTTGGCGAGGACGGCCATACCGAAGCTGACGACAAAGAGGCAGACAATCAGCTTCACGGCTGACCTCCTTTGCGGCCCCTCTATCCCGTGCTTCCCACGGTCACCGGTGCGGTCACGCCGAACCGGTGAATCGTGTGCTGGCGTCGTGCCCGGGCGGTGGGTGCGATGAGGAAGAGGATGCCGACCAGTCGGCCGGCAATGATGGCGGTGGTGGCGGCCACCGCTCCTACCCACGACAGCGTGTGCACGGTGATGAATAGCATCGCCACGACCACGCCTAACTCCAGCATACCCGCCCAGGTGATCGGAGCGGTCTGACGCGCGTGCATGAGCACCGACCGCTGAAAGCAGATCCAGACCGACCCGGCCGGGAGCAGGGCCAAGACGCGGGCCGGCGTCACGGCGAACGCTGCCAGCTCAGGCGAAAGCCCGGAGATGTCTTCGAACCAGACCGTCGACAGCGGGGTGAACACGATGAGCGCCAAACTGCCAGCGGCGCCAACCGCGAGCATGATGCCGAAATTTCGTATGCGCCGGTAGTGCTGCCACTGGTTCCCAAACAGCACAATGCCAACCTCCTGATACGACAGACCGAGCGCTCTGAAGACGAACGTAAGACCGTGAATTACCGGCAGGACTGCCAACGATTCCAGCGGGAATCGGCTCTGTCCCATGAAGAACGTGACGGTGGGCTGTACGGCCATGGCCAGGACCGAGGTCATGGCGAGTGGCAGATAGAACCATCCGATCGACGGGATGGTCAGTGGAGTCTCAGAACCCTCGGCGCTTGAGCGGTATTGGTCGATTCGAAACTGGGTCACGATGTGACGCGTCATCACCCGGCTCGCCAGGGCTTCCACGATGACCCCGACGGCCAGGGCCGTCGTGCCGACGTGCACTCCCTCGGCTCCTGGGATGCGCGCGGCAACCAGCGCGGTGATGGTCATGCTTCCCAGACGCAACGCCGTACCGTAGGCGACTCGTCGGGTGAGGTTGTGGCGGATGAGAAGGCCTTGCCGAAACCGTCGGTAGCCGATGGCTATCGGCCACGGCAGCATGATGATGAGTCCGTGATGAGCGAGTCGAGCGACGTCGGTTGGTAGACCGATCGCCGATGCGACCCAGGAGAACACGGAGGGGAGCACCGCGAGTAGCTGAATCACGGTGAGTGCGACGCTGAGCCCATAGGTGAACCGCCGAAGGGCACGATAGCTGGAGGCATTCTTGACGAGCGCGGTGGAGGCGGCCATCAGCATGATGACTGGAGCCTCGATGATGATGGCGAAGGCGAACGCGACGCCGAATGCCGCCAGGTTCTCGGTGGGCGATTCGAGCCGCGCAATGATGGCGGCCAGATACGGCCCCTCGACCGCCATCATGACCCAGGTGCTGGCGAGTGGGAGCCAGAACGTGGCGATGCGTCGATAGGAGAGTTCAGCCGGAACCATCAAAACCAACCATCATATCGCAGGTGTGCTTCCCGAGAGGGGGCGCCGCCACGAGTTCTACGCGCCCTGGTTGAGGGGTTCTATTCGTGACGCCACGCTGACACCGGTGGAAGACCCGTAGCTCGATTACTGGGAACAAGCAGGCGGGAACCGGCCATGTGGTCGCGCAGACAGACCAGGTGCAGGCCGAGACGTCGGTTGAGGTTGGCGCCGGCGCGCCGGGTATCTCCCGTGTTTGTTCCCGCCGACGGGCAGACCGTCGCGGTGGTTACGGTGACCGTCCGGGAGGCCTTCGATAACCCGGTGCCCGAGGTTGTGGTCTCCGTGATGTCCAGTCGGGCCGCGGATATGGTCGTCTCGCTGGAGCCCACCAGCGATGCCGACGGGGTGGTCCGTGCTCGGGTTACATCCCAGACCGCGGGGCAGTCGACTCTCACCGTGAGCGCTGGCACGGAGTTGCTGATCTCACCGGCTCCGGTCGATTTCCGAGCAACGCCTTAGAAGGAAATTGGCGCCCGGTCACGCGAGCGCGGCGCACTAGGCCGTCTCTTCTTCGTCCGACGCCGCGTGCTCCCCGTTGGCTTCGCGCAGGATCTTCCGTGGCCGGTTGAGGGAGACGGGTGGGCCCCGTCGCGTCGCTGGCGCCACCGGTGCGGGCTCTGCCTCCGTCAGCTGGACTGCTCCCGTGTGGCGTTCGAGGGCCTGCTCGAGCTCCTGAATCCGCAGACGAGATGTGCGCGTCGTGACGGCGTATTCGAGCTCAAGTGTTTTCACCCTGAGTTCGAGCTCATGCCGCGTCCTGGTCGTGTCCAGCTCCACACGCGCAACTCGGAGTCGTTGCGCGGTGTCTGCAAGTTCGCGGGTTTGTTGCCGGAGCGTGCGTCGAGTCCGCGTCCACCCAGTCAGCGCGGTGACGATGAGTCCAGCGAGGCTCACCCCGACCAGGATCTGGAGTGAGGCCGAAAGTTGCGGGGACAGCTCAATCATCGCGTTACGAAAACCAAGGGCCCCTAGTGATAGCGCGCAGAGGATTCCGAACACCATCAGCGCGACTCGGACCCGGTGGGGTTTGCGGTCTCGGTCAGTCATGGTTTGCTCCGGGGCGCTCGGTTTCTGCGCCACGTGGCTCGTCGCTGCGGCGTCGTTCAAGGACCTGCTCGAGCCGGTGAAGCTTGTCGTGCTCATTGCTGAGCGTCTGTTCGCCCTCGAGCTCCTGACACTTGAGAGTGAGCTGGAACTCGTGCCGCTCCCGCGCGGCCGTGAGCTCACGGTGGATCCCACTCAGTTCGGCCGTCGCACGGGACAGCTCTTGCCGTTGGGCTCTGACACTCCAGAGGTCGGCGAGCCAGGCCACCACAACCACAAAGAGCATGGTTCCACCGGTTACCGTGGCCGCGAAGGTGAGATGCTCGCGACCAAGTGGCGTCAGACCAAACAGCGCCGTTTCCCACCGGAGGCCGGCGAGCGAGACGATAGCGAGGACGCCCAGCAACATCAGCGCTACCCCGAACCGCCGGGTCCGGCGCTCGTGACTGTTCATAAGAGCCCGCAGATGACGCTGCGGCCGTGTCCGTCAGTTGAGTCCGCTCGAACGCTATCTCGAACCTGGGTCCTAGTCAACATGTCCCGGAATCGATTATGAACGAGCCGGGACCGCGCACCATTGCCGATACCGTCCATCTTCCATCGGAAACAACATGGTCAAATTGGCAACTATTTTGGTCCGGGGCCCTTGGACTCAGTCAGAAATAACGTGACCATTTTGGCCGGCGATCTCTCCTGCCCAGCGGGTGTTGCTCGTCGCGTAAATGCTTCCGGAAGGCGCGTTCCTCACGCTTTGCTGGCCAAGCGTCTCGACACCCTCAATGGTCAGCTTATTCCTGACCGGGTCCGTAGGGTGTATAAAGGACCCTGACGAATACGACACGTGGAGACATAGGGGCGAGACCGAATGGGGAACAATCCACTGGTGTCTTGGCCGGCAGCGGCTGGGCTAGTCGTGGTCCTCTCGGGGACATCACTCGGAGCGGGGCAGTCGATACCGTCGGTGCCCGCCGCCGCGGCAGATCGGCACACGGTGTTGGTGCGCCAGTATTGTGTGTCTTGTCACAACAGTCGTACGCGTATCGCCGGGCTTGCGCTTGACGACATCCTCGGTGCGCCGGTGGGAAACCATGCCGAAGTGTGGGAACGAGTCGTGCGTAAGCTACGTGCACGTCAGATGCCACCGGCGCCAAGGAGACGGCCGAGTGAGACCGCCTACACGACGGCATTGGCATCACTTGAAGATGCGCTCGACCGTCACGCTCACGTGACGCCGAATCCCGGTCGCACCGAGACGTTTCGGCGTATGACCCGGACCGAATATCACAACGCCATTCGTGACCTGCTGGGTCTTGAGGTCGATGTCGCTGCGCTGCTCCCGAGCGACTCGTCAAGCTTTGGGTTCGACAACGTGACGGTCGGGAATCTCTCGCCGACCTTGCTGGAGCGGTATGTGTCGGCGGCGGAGAGGATCAGCCGACTTGCGGTCGGTCGGCCCGGTCTGGGGCCGGGGGGGGCCACGGTTCGCACCAGACCCGATCTCACACAGGAGGACCACCTCCCAGGGTTCCCGATCGGCACCCGTGGCGGTGCGCTCGTCTCCCACACGTTTCCAGTGGACGGCGAGTATGAAATCAGTATCCGATTGTCACGGGATCGGAACGAGCATATCGAAGGGCTCAGTGATTCCCACGACATCGACCTGTTGATTGATGGGGCGCTCGTCGAGCGGTTCACCGTGCATCCCGCGGTGCAGGTCGAGACGCAGGCGCTGAACTATCAGCCGTCGCAAGACACGCTCGACGCGCACCTCACGCGTCGGGTGCCGGTCGAGGCCGGGCCCCACGCGCTG
>JAYZGM010000179.1:0-12102 GCA_036336225.1 Acidobacteriota bacterium
AGCCTACTCGGGAGCACCCAGCAGCACACGGTTCTTCGGCGTGATGTCGGCCGGTATGATCTGTGTCCAAATACGATAGCCGCACCGAACCAAGTGTCTCGCCCGTATGATGTCGATTGCCAGATCGCCCGCGATCCAACCGTCGAGGCGACCGGTGTCGCCATCGAGCAGGTCATGACAACACGGCACAACCGCGAGTCGAGCACGGACCCCGACGGCGCGCGCGAGCACCTGGTCTGTCAGCTGTCCACACGCATGACAGGAAACGACGAGGTCGGTCGGGAAGAGCGGGACGTCCGCCACACTCTTGTTCGCGAACGAGACCCGCCCGTCGAGCCGCGGCCACGCGTCGACGAGGACATCACGGACCCTGGCGCCTGAGGCGGGAATCTGCCGGTCGACCACGAGCGCGTGTGGCGACGAATTGTCAAGTAACAACAGAATCTGCGCGAGGAGCCCATGCCCCCCCCCCAGGTCGACGACACGTCCGCCGCGAAACCGACGTCGCACCCGTCTCGCGACCTCCCATGCCTCGAACAACTCCTTGCGAGGGAGACAGCCGGCGCGACAGACGGCCCGGGCGATCCGGTGAAAGAGGGTCGCATCCTGGACTCGACCAAGGTCCTTGACAGTCAGCCGGCCCTTCGAAGCACGGGAGAACATAGTGTGAGCCTACACCCCACCCCGGTGGTCTCTTATGGGCCCGTACAGTAAGTTGGCATGGTGCGCGGTCAACGAAACAGACAACCGCGCAGGTATGAGACGATTCATCCCTCTTCGAGACCTCCGATGATGAGACCGATTGTGCCCGCGCTCGTACTCGTCCTGCTGCCCTTCTCCGGGGCGGCTCAAGAGAACACCGACTGGCCCGTCTATCTCGGTGACGCCGGTCGTCAACACTACTCCCCCCTTGACCAGATCACGCGGAACAACGTGAGTCAGCTCGAGCTGGCCTGGGTCTATGACTCCGGCGAGCCACGGGGACGCGGCTCTACGATGTATACGAGCCCCCTGGTTATCGACGGGGTGCTCTATGGGCTCTCTCCACAACTTGTCGCGTTTGCGCTCAACGCAGCCACCGGCGAGGAGCTCTGGCGATTCGACCCTGACGTACCCGGAGCCGCGCAGCGGGGATTGATGTGGTGGGAGCCGGACGACGACGCTCGCCTGTTCTACACCGCCGGTCGGGAGCTGATCGCCATCGATCCGACAAACGGAACGGCGGTCACGGGCTTCGGAACCAACGGGCGGGTGGATCTGACACCGAGCGGAAATCGGGAAGGCTACATCGCGGTCACCGTACCAGGCGTCGTGTTCGAGGATCTCCTCATCCTCGGTTTCTCCACGACCGAGGATACCGATGCGTATCCCGGAGCAGTGCGAGCGTTCAGTGCGGTCGACGGATCGCTGGTGTGGCAATTCGACACCATTCCCGCCCCGGGTGCTCCTGGCGCCGAGACCTGGGCCGAGGGGTCGCTCCAACGGGCAGGCGGAGCCAACGTGTGGACCGGGATGACCCTCGACGAAGCACGTGGACTGCTCTTCGCACCCACCGGATCTGCCACCCCCGACTTCTACGGCGCCGACCGACTTGGCGACAACTTGTATGCCAACTCATTGTTGGCGCTCGACGCTCGCACCGGCGAGCTCCAGTGGCACTATCAAGTCGTACGACATGATCTGTGGGACCGTGACAATCCATCGCCCCCCACGTTGGTTCAGCTCCAAAAGAATGGAGACACGATCGACGCCGTCGCCTTGACGACCAAGTCCGGACACTTGTATGTGTTCAACCGCGACACCGGCGAGTCGCTCTATCCGCTCGTCGACGTGGAGCAGCACACGAGTACGCTGCCGGGTGAGGTCCCGGCGGAAACTCAACAGGTCTCGTCCGTCGCCTTTAGCCGGCAGACGTTCGAGATCACCCAACGCACGGAACAAGCGCGACGGTTTGTCGAGGAGCAGGTCGAAGGCTGGGACCTCCGTCCCTGGGCACCACCCCAGATCGGCACCGTGCTGCTTCAGCCGTGGTACGACGGTGGGGCGGAGTGGGGCGGGTCGGCCTTCGACCCCCACACCAACCGGCTCATTCTCAATGGAAACGATGTGCCGGGCATCCTCGAGCTTACGGAAGTGCCAGCCGGATTCAGCGACTACGGCACGTATGCCCAACACTGCGGCAGCTGTCACGGTCTGGAGTTGGAAGGCACGGAAACGGCGCCGGCGTTACGAGGCGTTCGTGACCGTCTGCAGACCGACGCGATCTTGGAAGTCATCCGCGAGGGGCGCGGCCGGATGCCAGGGTTCCCCCAGTTCGACGCCGCGGAACAAGGAGCGGTACTGCGATACATTTCCTCGCCGGAACCCGAGGTCGACGCCCCGACCGACGAGGTCACTTACGTGCTCGGCGGCTACGTCTATCTTCGAGACCATGAGAACCTCCCGGGAAACACGCCCCCCTGGGGCACGCTCACCTCGATCGACCTCGCGACGGGAGACCTCGTGTGGTCGGTGCCGTTCGGCAACTATCCGTCACATCCGGATCTGGGCTACGGCGCCGTGAACTATGGCGGACCCGTCGTGACCGCGTCGGGTCTCATCTTTATCGCGGCGACTCCCGACAAGATGCTTCGCGCCTATGACGCGCGAAATGGGGAGGGGCTTTGGGACACGGAGCTGTCTGCCGGTGGCTTCTCAACCCCCGCGATCTATAGCGTCGACGGGACGCAATACGTGGTCATCGCCGCGGGCGGGGGGCGAACTGGTCCACCCTCCGGAGGCGAGTATTTTGCCTTCCGTCTTCCGAACGAGGCCCAATGAGGTTCCCATCGCACTGGATCGGACTGGTGGTGTTGACCGCGCTACCCGCCGCCGGTCAGGACACGGGGTCTGAGCGTGTCCCATCCGGGCAACCTCCAATCGCGTTGACCCCGGCCGAATACAACAACACGATGGCCGACCTGCTGGGATTCCCGCGAGATGGCGAGGGTTGGCCGGAGCGCCCTGCCCTCGCCAAAACGCTCAGTCCGCGACGCGTGGCCACAACCGGCGTCTTTCTGCCTCCGCCGCCTCCACCGGTCTGGCCTTGGCCATTTCCGGCCGAGCCGGGTTCGGACGGGTTCGAAGGGATCGCACAAGGCCAGAGCCCTTCCTCCTATCAGGTGGAGGAGCTACACCAAGCGGCGATGCACTTCGCGGCGTTCGCGTTGTCCTCCTCGACCTTCTTCGTGTGCTCAGACTGGACATCATTACGAGCTGCCGAGCAGAACAGGTGTGCCTGGGCGAGTCTCGAACGATTTGCCCAGCGCGCCTACCGTCGACCGCTCACGCCAGACGAACAGGACCGACTGGAGGGGTTCTGGCACACAAATCTTGCGACCGAGTCGCCAGACGCCGCGCTGGCGCTAACCATCGCGGGGATTCTCCAAGCCCCCGCATTTCATTTCCGGACTGGCGCGGGCCGAGCACCGACCGACAACGCATCGGCACAACATCTTCAATGGGACCTCGCTTCGAACCTGGCGTATTTCCTCTGGGACTCGATGCCCGACCAAGAACTGTTCGCCGTCGCGGCCACCGGCGGGCTGACGACACGCGAGGGAGTTGAGCGTCAGGCACGCCGGATGCTGGATGACCCGAAAGCTCGCGGGGCGGTGGTCCACTTCCACCACCAATGGCTCGGCACCGACAAGGTTCTGCTGGTGGCGCCAGCGCGCCGGGCCTTTGGCCCACTCTTCGGACTCACACCGAGCATCAAGATGGCATCGGACGACGACATCGAGTGGCCGGCCATCATGGGGCCGGTCCGTCACTCCATGAGGCTCGAGACCGAGCTCTTCGTCGAGCACACAATCTTTGACGGCGCGGGAACCTTCACGGCGTTGCTGACCGACCACCATGGATACGTGTCTGACGCCACCGCGCCCATCTATGGAGACGGCGCACGTCGTCTCACGGACCGACCATCCGTCACCCGTTCGATCGACATCATGGTGGCCTCGATCGGGCGCATCAAGCCGTTGACGCTCTATCCAGCAGTGTTCCCACAGAGCGAACGGGCCGGGGTGCTGACACTGCCGTCGGTCCTAACGCTCGGCGCGTACGCGGTGCAACCAGGACCAATTCTGCGGGGGAAACGCCTCCTCGAGCGCCTCGCGTGTATGCACCTCGGAACACCGATTCAAGGCGCCGAAACAGCGCTCCCCCCAGACACCCTCACGGTGGAGCGGACAAATCGGGAACGGACCGAGATGGCCACCAGTCCGGCCACCTGCCATACCTGTCATCGACTCATCAATCCGCCGGGCTTCGCCTTTGAGCATTACGACGCTATCGGGCAATGGCGGGCCCATGACAACGGCGAACCGGTTGATGCCAGAGGGTCGGTGACCTTGTCCGGCGGTAAAACCCTTATCTTCAACGATGGCATCGACCTCGCTAATCAACTGGCCGCCAGTCATCGTGTGAAAGACTGCTACACGATGCACTGGACCCGATACGCGCTGGGTCGTCAGATCGCCCCGAGTACACCGGGGCTTGCGTCGTTGCAGACCGGCTTCCGTCGGAACGACTCGATCAAGGAGCTGCTCGTCTCCATCGCCACGAGCGACCTGTTTCGGCACAGCGCGCAGGGAGTGACGGGGGCCGATCAATGATCTCGCGCCGACGGCTACTGCATCTGGGCGGACTCACCGCGCTCGGCGCAGTGGTGCCGGACACACCGCTTCTGGCATCGGGACAACCTCCGACGCCCCCTCGACGTCTTATCGTCGTCAGTCACTGTCATGGGTGGCCCTACACCGAGTGGCGGATGCGGCCAACGGGCGCGTCGGATGAGGAGTCCTGGACGCTCGGTTTGGGTCAGCTCGATCAAGCGGCATTCAGTCGTCCGCTCGTTCCGCTTTACGAGCATCGGCATCGTTTACTGGTCCTCGACGGGCTTTCCCTGGCCACGGCCGAACTCGACACTGGCGGGAATCGTCACGACCGAGGCTGGGTCCATGCCTGGACGGGGAATAACGCGAACTTCGCGACCCGCGACACCCGTTCGCTCTCTGCCTCCGTCGACCAGCTCATCGCCGCCCACATCGCCTCACCCCATCGACTGCCGTCGTTGGAGCTCTCTGTCGATGCCGCGCTGGAGGCAGGACGTCCCATCAGCTACAGCCCGAGCGGCATGCGGCTTCCGGCCGAGAACACGCCGCTCCGCGCATGGGAGCGAGTATTCGGACCGGCCTCATCCGGCGACGTGGTGGGCACGCACCGACGAGCCACGCTCGAGTTCGCCTACCAGGAGTATCGCGAGCTGGCTCCTCGACTCCCGACAAATGAGCGCGCCCGTCTCGAATCACATTACGGTCTCGTAGAGCGACTGGGACGACGTCTCGAGGGACTGGCCACGCTTTCATGTGAGCCTCCCCGGCGGTCCGCGGCCGCCTTCGAGCAGTATGACGAACGATTCGACGCGTTCGTCGACATCATCGCGGCGGCGTTCAGCTGTGATATCACCCGTGTCGTCTCGCTCTCGCTCGGCGAAATGCCAACCACAGAATTTGGTGCCGACCACATCAGCGACAAAGTCCACAAAGGCATCGCGCATTACATCTACGACGACCCGGTCAAGCACACGGCCATGACCAACTATATCGAGCATCACGCGCGTCAGGTGGCTCGTCTGATACGCACACTCGAGCAAATTCCTGACGCAGATGGTCACACGGTGATGGACAACACGCTCATCGTGTGGGGCTCCGAGCTAGGCGATGGATGGCACGGATACAACAACTACTGTCCCGTACTCATCGGAGGGTCCTGGGCCTTCAAGACCGGACGTTATCTTCGTTGGCCGCATCGCACGCCGGCGGAAATGCGTGTGCCGTCGCAGTTCGGAACCGGGGGCACCACACAGGTGTCCGGCACTCCGCATCAACACTTGTTGGTGAGTATCGCGCGCGCCATGGGGCTCGGTCTGGATCACGTCGGTCTTCACCACGTGCGAGGACAACGCGGCGACTACATTGACGTGTCCGGACCCCTCCCGGGGCTGGTGTCATCGTAATAGCGGTGACCACCGTCACGACTCCGGTGTGGTATGGTTGCGCTCGCGGTCATCATCGAGAAGGGCTCGAGTCGTGTGTCGTGTGATCCGGGCGACACGCGCGTATGACCTATGGCAGGAAGGGACCTCGTATGACACCTGTGCTTGCTGCGGTGAGTCTGTTCGTCGCCACCGCGATCGCTCAGTTCGTATATGGCTCGACCCTCTACTTCGCCTGCACAGCCCTTGAGACCAACGTCTCGTTCAAACACGCGCTCACCAACGCACTCGGCATCCTCATTCTCAGTGGTTTCATGACGTTGACGACGTTCGCGGTGTTCAGCACCTCGACGTGGATCATGCTATTCCTCCCGATTTGGATGCTGGTGACTGTCATCTCGTATGTCAGCGACGTCCTGGGCGTTGGGTTTCGAAAATCATTCGCCGTGTTGCTGATGACCGGTGCCTTCTTCACTCTTGCCGTGCTGGTGTTCGGCCGGCTAGGCGAGTTGGTCCAGCTCCAAATGGCAGCCGGGTAAACGCGTCACCGCCACCGAACGGTGACGAATCCACACGCTTTCCAGCGGACCAGACCTTTTTCTGCCACCCGAGCTCATCGACGCGAGCCGCTAGTACACCCACGGTTGACGCGACGGTCGGACTTGTCTGGTCGTCACCGTTGCAGGACACTATCGGCAATGACTAGCTTGCCGACGGCCCGTGTGTTCCTGTGTCTCTTCATCATCACCATGATCGTCGGCCCGGAGGATGCCGCCGCTCAGGCGCCGCGGGTGCCGCACTACGAACTAGACCCGGCATGGCCCACGCTGCCACTGCCAGACCAGTGGCTCACCGGCGGGCTCGGTGGAATGTGTGTCGACAACCGTGACCACGTCTACGTGCTCAATCGTCAGAATGTGGTGCCTGAAGACCTCGATGCCTCGATACTCGCGCCGCCGGTCATCGAATTCGACCCATCCGGTAGGGTCGTGAATTCCTGGGGAGATCCGACCCGACTGGGTGACCGCCTCCACGATTGTCACGTCGACGAGAATCGCAACGTGTGGATTGTGGCGGCGGGTACCGGGGTAGTGCAAAAGTACGCTACCACCGGAGAGCTCCTCCTCCAGATCGGTGAAACCGGCCGCTACGATTCACGTGACGGGACTCGCGACGGAGCACCGCTTAATTCGGATACGGCACAGTTCTTCCTGCCGGCGGCGATAGACGTCGATGCGACGACCGGAGAAGTCTACGTGGCGGACGGAGAGCTCCCTGGAGGAAACCAGCGGATCGCCGTGCTCGACCACGAAGGGCGATTTCTCCGTCAGTGGAGCTTGCACCGCGCAAACGACGAAGGACATATCACTGCCCTCCCACACTGTCTCCGTGTCTCGGACGACGGCCTAGTGTATGTGTGCGACCGAGAAGCGGACCGGATCCAGGTTTTTGACCGCGCCGGGACCTTCGTCCGCAACATCGACGTGACGTGGGAGGCTCGGACGACGCCGGAGGGTCGACGAAGCGGGACGCGCGGAACGGCGGTGGTGCTGGCTTTCTCTCCCGACCCGGCCCAGCGTCTGCTCTTTGTCGTGAATCAGAACAAGGTGGTCGTCGATGTCCTCGACCGTGAGACGGGTGCACTGCTCGCAACGGTCGGGGGTGGCCCCGGACGCTATCGTGGCCAGTTCACGTTACCCCACGGAATCGGGGTCGACTCGGCTGGCAACATCTACGTGGCAGAACAGGAAGGCCGTCGTATCCAGAAATTTCGTGTCGTCACGCCGGCACGATAGGGGCACACGGGGCCAGGTGCGCTCGCCACCCACGAAACAGGGCCCGCGAGACAGCCACCACTGCATCGTGTCGCGGACCAGCTCACTCGCGTCGTGCTGCACCATGGGCCCCGCGCCGGGCACCGTCACGAGCGTCAGGTCGCGCTCGAGCCACTCCCCTGTGTCGTTCAACGCTCGAGGCCAAAAAGGCTGGTCGTCGAGACCGTGAGACATGAGCACGGACATTCCGGTGAAGTCAGATCGCTCGAAGGCGAAGACATGCTTGGGTAGCGCACAGGCCGCGCCCCCCCTCCGGTCTGTCGCTCCGGTTGGAGGCACGCAAGTCGACGGTGGCCACCCGAAAATCGTCAACCAACGTGTCCCTTGGGTGACGCCACGTGTACCAGACATCGAGAAACCGTGGATCATCACCACGAGCGGTCTTCACCCAAACTCGCGCAGTGAATCCGGACGCCATCGTTCACGGCGAACCCATGCTCCACCTCGTCGAACGCGTCAACGGCCGTCTCCGCCCCAAGTCCCTCGACGGACACCGCGACTCCCACCAGGTATTTCATCGAATCCGTTCCTTTGCACGATGGACAAGGCAGGGTTACTTCTTACTTCAATCGCACGAAGGGAACCGGGAAACCATGAAATCGTTACGACTCACGACTGCCAGCGGGCTTGAACCGTATTTGACCGGCACCTCTCAGCCGTGCGCCGCGCCGTCACGGGGGTGAAGATGGCACCTCAGTCGAGCGTTGACTGATACTATTGGCGGCTGATGTCCCGTCGTCGTGAAGTACTCCTCGTGACCACCCTCGCGGTCGTGACCACCATCGTCATGACCTATCCGTTGACGTTCCAGCTCGGCACCGGTGGACGAGTCGATTCCGAGGACGGACAGTTCAGTGTCTGGAACATCGCGTGGGTGGCCCACGCAATGGGCGCCGCTCCGACTCAGCTGTTCCACGCCAACATCTTTTATCCTCATCGGAACACCCTGGCGTTCTCGGAGGCAAATCTCGTGGCCGGGACGCTTGCCGTTCCCCCGTACTGGCTCACGCGCAACCCGTATATCGCCCACAACTCAGTGGTCCTTCTGTCGTTCATGCTGGCCCTGGTGGGCACCTACGCCCTCGTGAAATATCTCACTGGTCGCCCTGCGGCGGCTGCCGTGTCCGGTGTGCTCTTCGCCTTCTGTCCATTTGTATTTGCTCGCAGCGCACATATTCAGCTTCTCATGACCGCAGGGCTACCGTTTTCGATGCTGGCGTTTCACCGCCTCGCGGACTCGCCCACGGTGGGGCGCGGTATCGCCCTGGGACTGATTCTTGCCGTGACCGGACTGGCCTGTGGGTATTACGGGCTGTTCGCGGGTCTGATGGTGGGGGTCTCGATCCTCTTCTACGCCGTGGTCTTTGGTCGGTGGCGCAAGCTGGACTATTGGAGTGCCATCGGCGTGGCCGTTCTGACCGGCGCGGTGATCACTGGGGCTTGTTTCATTCCCTATATGGAGGTCGCCAGTACCCACGGCGCCATCGCCCGCACCCTCGATGATGCACGGATGTACTCTGCCGATTGGCGAGCCTATCTCGCCTCACCGGCCCGATCACATCGATGGCTGCTCGAGCGGATCGAGTTCTGGAACGAGGTGCTGTTCCCCGGGTTCGTGTCACTCGGTCTGAGCGTCATTGGCCTCACGTTCTGGCGGCCAACTCATGACGCGACTCGAACATCGGCTCCGCGGCGGGGGCCAAGACTGCAGCCTGGGGCGACCCTCTACGCCCTCATCGGTCTTCTCGCATGGTGGGCGTCGTTGGGCCCGAGCGGCGGTCTCTATACGCTGCTCTTCAACATCGTGCCTGGCTTCGGGATGCTCCGTGCCCCCGCTCGTTTGGGTATCACGGTGGCGCTGTGTCTGGCGGTCTTGGCTGGGTACGGCGTGACTCGGCTGGCCGCTGGTCGTCGAGCGGTCGGGGTCGCTGCCCTCGTCATGCTGGTCGCCCTGGTCGAGCTGGCCGCCATCCCCTACCCCCACTACCAAGGCCCCCGCTACCCGGCCGCCTACGACATGCTCGCCAGACTGCCCCCGGGCTCGGTGGCCGAGTTTCCGTATTTCAGCGACCGGATGGAGTTCCCCCGTCACACGTATTACATGATGGGATCAACCATCCATTGGCAGCCACTCATCAATGGCTATTCCGACCTCATTCCACAGGACTTCCGGGCCGAAGCGAAGTCGTTGGCACAGTTCCCGACCGAAGAGGCCTTCGTTATTCTCGAGCGACATGAGACGCGTTACGTCGTGCTCCACCGACAGTTCTACGAGGCCGCGCACTGGGCCTCACTTGATGCTCGCCTCGCGGGATTCTCCGACCGTCTCCGTTTGATCTTGCAAGACCAGAATGCGCGGCTGTACGAGATCGTATACTAGACATCTCCTAGAGCCCAGATACGTGCCTTTGAGTGAAGTTTCCCGATCCGCGCGGAGATAGCAAGTCCCGCACAGCGGGGCCATTGATACATACGCTTGCGAGTGAAGCCCGCCCGACACTCGGCGATTTGAAGCGCAGCTCCACGAGTCGGCTTGCGGCCATCCAGCTCCCGGTGGTACCGTTGCCGCGCGAGAATGGGTGCGTCCGATACGACCGCGACGGGCGGTCTGTCTATCTTCTTCCCCGCCTACAACGACGCCGGCACGATACCGAGCATGGTGATCACCGCCGTGCTTGCCGCGCGTCGCATCACCGATGACTTCGAGGTCATCGTGGTCAATGATGGCAGTCAGGACGGAACGTCGGAGGTATTGGATGAACTGTCGACTATGTGCCCGGCACTGCGTGTCGTCACCCATCCCCACAACCGGGGATATGGCGCGGCGCTCCGCACCGGTTTCGCCAGCGCGACCAAATCCTGGGTGTTCTACACAGACGGAGACGCGCAATACGACCCCCGGGAACTGGGCGGTCTCTGGGCCCATCTCGGGCCGGGGGTCGACCTGGTCAATGGGTACAAAATCAGTCGCTCCGACCCGCTCCACCGGATCATCATCGGTCGGCTGTATCACCACGCCGTGAAGTGGCTCTTTGGTCTGAAGGTGCGAGACGTGGACTGTGATTTCCGGTTGATACGTCGGGCGATCTTTGACCGCGTGCACCTGGAGAAAAGTAGTGGGGTCATCTGTCTCGAGCTAATGAAAAAGGTACAAGACGCCGGTTTTTGTATCGTCGAGGCGCCCGTGCATCACTATCACCGTGCGTATGGAAAATCACAGTTTTTCAACGTGCGGCGGATTCTGCGCACAGTCGCGGACATCTTGAAGCTGTGGCGGTCGCTCGTGTGGCGCCGGTCTCACCCGCCCCTCCCCCCGTCCAGATGACGAGCCGACCGTGAAGCGGATTGACATCTCATGAAGCCACCACGCGGCGGGCAGTCACGGGCTTGCGAGCCAGCAAGAGCAACGAGCTTCCACAAGGAAGATCGACGACCCTGAGCAGCTGCGACTCAAGGGCCAACAACCGGTCAAGCAGCCAGTTCACGGGATGGATCGGGATTTGAATTTCACGCTCGGCATCCGCTTCTGCCGCCAGACCACACCAACGGTGCACGATACGCAGTGGCAACAGGACGGGCAACATTGTTGCGTTGGTGTAGGTCACGCGGTCGACGACGAACCCCGCCGTCTCGACCAACGTACGCAGCGTAGGGGCGGTGTAGCGTCTGAGCTCGTGGGCGAGCACCGAGTGATTGCCGCGCAGGACCGGCATCGCGGCAACGTTGATGATCGCATGGCCACCCGGACGCAGCACTCGAAACATCTCGGCGACCGCCGCGCGTTCGTCCTGTGGCTCCAGACAATACAGAACGTCAAAGGAAGTCGTCAGGTCGAACTGACTGTCTCCAAATGGCAACCGTGCCACATCGGCCTGGCTGACCGGACGACCAGCCTCGTTGGCCCGCTGGACCCCGGTCCATTCGCGGTCCACTCCCGACGACCGGCCACAGTGGGCCAGCATGGTAAGGTTGGCACCCGTCCCACATCCGCAATCGAGGATCTTGACTTGTGTCCCGGTCGCGGCCCGGGCCAACAGGGGCGCGACAAAGCGACGCAGCCCGCGAAACCAAAAGTGCTCACGCTCGGCCCGCGCCGTCGCCGCAATCAGCCGTTCCATCGTCTAGCAACCCGTGGTCAATCCTCGCGTCGCACCGAGAACGGCGCCGCGTTCAGTCGGCAAGACGCGAAGAGAGAGAAATCTGGCCATTTTCGACCGGGAGCAACGCCGT
>JAYZGM010000180.1:0-5781 GCA_036336225.1 Acidobacteriota bacterium
GGCCCCAATAGGGGCCATAATGGACGGAGCCGTAGAGGTAGGGGTTGTATGACCGGTATCGAGGGCCATACACCCGGGCCGGCCGGACCGGACGACCTTGGGGCGGGCGCGGCCGGCGCACCGCGCGTCCCTGCTCTTCGAACGCGTCCGCCGGCCACGCGAATATGGTCAGAGACCCGACGATACACACCAACGTCACCAGCCATTTCAACACAGACATCGTCGTCCTCCTTGAAGGCTACCGCACCGCTGAACCGACGATTGTGCAAATGGTATTCCATCACGAAAATGGCGCGTCTGCGTGCGGCCTCGGCCGATCAGTCTGGTCGAAGTGTCCTGGTTGGCCCACGTCTCGTCACCCTGAGAGGACAATGGGCGGTTGAGAGGTCGGGCCGGATCGGCAGCCCTACAATGGAGATCCGAGACGCGTAACGAGAAGCATGCCGTCTCACCGGGCGCCAGCCGCGTGGACGAGCCGGGAAGCAGTCGGAGCAAGCAGGTCACGAGCGCGCTATGACCCGACAGATTCAGCAGTTCGGCTGGCTCGCGGGGGTGACCCGTGAGTGCTCCGAGACCCGGAAGGGCGCTCGGGTCTAACGGAAACCTTCGTCGGCGGCTCTACCGACGTATCCAGTCGGTGTGTTCTCGGTCGGTTGGGCCACCAAGAGATTGGTCGTGCTCAACTTGGTGGCGGTCAGCTCGAGCTCACAGCGTCGGTGTCCCGCATTCCGACGGGGAGTCCTCGGTCCAGCGATGCACCACGGTTCTCGTCTCTCAGCCAGAATCGCTTCTGTTTCTCGGCATACAGACGTTCGTCGGCTCTGCGAATCATCTCCTTTGGGGTATCACCTACTTGGTACTGCGCGACGCCTTGCGAATACGAGACCGTGAACGGCTTTCCGTTCCGCTTCAATTCGAAGGATGTGAGGCGGGAGAAAATCGTCTTCACCTTGTCAGCTGGACACTCTGGGAGCATCACCAGAAACTCGTCGCCCCCAACTCGAATCGGTACATCTGCCGCGCGGATCGCTCTTCTGAGACGGCGGGCGAACTCCTTCAACGCCAGATCCCCGCTTCGTGCCCGTGCTGGTCGTTGATCGTTTTGAACCGGTCGCAGTCGAGAGCGACGAGCAAGAGTGGGTCGCCAGTCTTCTCGGCACGTCCGATTTCCTCGCGTAACCGTTTCTCACCGTATCGCCGGTTATACAGACCGGTCAGCGGATCGAGGATCGATAGACCGTAGAACTCGTTTGCCCGGCGGCGCTGACGACTGGCGCTCTCACTCTGCTCCACGAGGCGCCGACGGAGTCTCCCAAGGTGCCGGAGTTCCCAGACACTGAAGGCCTGGATCACGAGCATGATGCTGAGCAACCCTCGACTCGATCGCTGGACCTCCGGTTCGGACATCCACGGGGAAATTGGTACCGTCGAAACCGCTCTCGTGCGAAGAGGCCGACACTGGCTTGCCGTGAGGGAGGTTCTGGGGGCGTTGCATACCGAGAACTGGAGGGGCAAGTCGCGTGCCGCTTTGAGCCGAAACGGCCAAATGTCTCACTCAACGCGTTCTCATCCCACATTCTGGTGATTATTGTCGCTCCACGTGGCTGACACCGATTTCTCCGGACACGATTTTGTGCGAATGATTTCGAAATTAGGACATCAGGGGCGTCCGGCGCGCTAGTTCGTGGGGGGAGGAAGCGTGCGTAGTGGGCCGCGTTGTAGTCGCGCAAACGCTCGCAGATCGGCCACCTGGTCAAACTCGTCCACAATCTCTCGTCCGAGGATCTCTTCGAGGACGTCCTCCAGTGTCACTATCCCAGTCACGCTACCGAACTCGTCGGTCACGACCATCAAATGTTGTCGTTGTTCGAGAAAGCTGCGAAGGAGGTGGTCGAGTTTGTGTGTGTCGACCACAAAGTGCACTGGATGCATCAATTGGTCGAGTGATGTATCAAATTCGTCCTTGGCTGCGGCCCGGAGGATGTCACGGCGATGGACGATGCCGACGATGTCGTCCGGGTCGTCATCAAAGACCGGGACCCGGCTGTGTCTGAGCAACTCCTCATGAGCGGCGGCGTCGGCCAGGCGGGTCGTCGTCGGCAGCGTGAAGAGCACCGTACGTGGTGTCATGATCTCGCCTGCAGTCTTGGCCTCGAGGGCAAGCACGTTGCTGATGACGTCTGCTTCGTGTTGTTTGAGGTCGCCGGAGCTCAGCCCCCGCCGCACCATGAGCAGCAGTTCTTCGTCGGAGACGCGATCCGCCTCGCGACCAGCCGCGACCAGCCGCGTCACGAGCCGGCTGAGCCAAATGACCGGCGCGAACCCCAGTACGAGCATCTGCAAGGGGGTGGCGATCGGCCCGGCGAGCTGACGTGCATAGACGACGCCGGCGGTTTTGGGGATGATCTCGGAAACAATCAGAATGGCAAGGGTGAACGCGACTGAGAAGTAGCCGACCCACACCGAGCCGAGCACATCGGCCGCGATCGCCCCGGCCAAGGCGGCGCCACCGGTGTTGGCAACCGTGTTCAGCGAGAGGATGGCGGCAATGGGCCGGTCGACATGTGCCCGTAGCCGTCTGAGCACCTGACCGCTTGGTCGTCCGGTCCGCTCCAACACGTCGATCTGCGAGAGGGGCACGGAATAGAGCACCGCCTCGAAGAGGGAACAGGCGGCTGAAGTCAGCACGACGAGGCCGACGACGACAGTGAGTGCGAGCATGGACGGCCGCCTGTTCGGTGTCTGAGCCAGGGTGGGAGTGTGGCACGTCACCCCCACCCCGGGGTTCGGGGATCTACCTAGGGGTTTCTAGGAAGCGCAGCAGCTCGCTGTTGGTACCTAGGATGAAGAGCGTGCTCGGATCCATTGTCCGCTCGTAGGTCTCGAGCGATTTGGTGAACGCGTAGAACGCGGCGTCGCGTCCATACGCCTCGGCATAGATATCGATCGCCCCCGCATCGGCAGTCCCGCGAACCTCTTCGGCCTCTCGAAACGCCTCGGACTGTATCTGCGCCAGGTCACGTTCACGCTCACCTTGGATACGCGCTGATTCGCCTTGTCCTTCTGACCGGAACTCCTCGGCGATCCGCTGTCGCTCGGCGATCATTCTGGCGAACACGTCCTGCTGGACGTCGGCGATGTAGTTGATCCGCTTGAACTGCAGGTCGAGCAGCTCGATGCCGAGATCACCCACGGCCGTGGCCGCCGCGTCGAGGATCTCGCGTGTGATCTGTCCACGCCCGATACTGATCGGCGCGAGCTCCTCAGCTTCGTCGACCCCGCTGATCGCCATGTCCGTCGGCTCGCGATTGCTTGTCCGCACAATCTCGATCAGGTCGTGTCGTGCCACCGCGTTCCGGGTCTCGCCATCGAGGATGTCGTCAAGCCGCGACTGCGCGCCACGCTCGTCTCGGAGCCGCTGAAAGAACAGGAGCGGGTCGGTGATGCGCCACCGCGCATAGGTATCGACCCAGATGAACCGCCGGTCGCGGGTCGGGACCTGATTGGGAAATCCGTCCCACTCGAGGAACCGCTTCTCGAACATGTTCGCGGTCTGGACAAACGGTATCTTGAAATGGAGACCGGGCTCGGTGACCGGTTCCCCGACGGGTTCCCCAAACTGCGTGATCACGGCCTGGTTGAACTCGCTGACGGTATACGCTGAGCTCCCGATCAGAAACAGCCCCCCGAGAAGGAATACGACGAGGAGTGGTCGTGTCATTGCTGGCCTCCAGGGCGCGACGTGTCACCGACAAGGGGCGCGATCGCCGCTCGGGCGCCGCCGTCGAGTGACAGCAGTGGAAGCACGCCAGTCGCACCTTCGGCTACAAATACCTTGCGGCCGACCGCCGGGAGGATGCGTTGCATGGTTTCGAGATACATGCGTCTTCGGGTGACCTCGGGCGCGGCACGATAGGCTGCTTCGATCGCGGCGAATCGTGCCGCCTCGCCCTCAGCTCGGTTGATGCGGTCGAGGGCGTAGCCTGCAGCTTGCAGAATGGTCTGTTCTGCCTCTCCCCGGGCGCGAGGAATGACCGCGTTGTACTCCGCCAGCGCCTCGTTGATCAGCCGGTCGCGTTGCTGCTGCGCCTGACTGACCTCGTCCCACGAGGGCTTGACGGGATCCGGTGGGTTGACGTCCTGCAGCACCACCTGGTCGATCGCGATGCCCATCTGATACTGGTCGACCAGGGCTTGCAGGCGGGCTTCGACCGTGGACTCAATCTCTTGCCGGCCGATGGTTACGACCTCGGTGACCGTGCGGTCACCGACCGTCTCCCGCATCACGGCTTCGTTCATGGCCCGGAACGTCTCCTGGAGATTGCGCACCTTAAAAAGATACTCGTAGGGGTCGTCGATCCGATACTGAACGATCCACTCGACGACGGCGACATTCAAGTCGCCGGTCAGCATGACCGACTCGTCAGCCAACTGTTGCGCCTGACCGCCGAATTGGGTTCTGACCGCGGCGTCGACGGTGCGGAATCCGAACTCCTGTTTCAGCTGACGTGTCACCGGTACCCGTTGCATCTGCTCCACGAACGGGAACTTGAAGTTCAGCCCAGGGTCTTGCGTTCGATCGAACCTTCCGAAACGTAGCACGACTCCGACCTCTTCCGCTTCGATCTGATAGACCGTTCCCATGAGCGTTACGAGGCCCGCCACGACCAACAGGCCGGCGGCCAGCCTTTGCCGAGGAATCTTGGGTATCTTGAACTGATTCACGTCGACGACGCGAAAGTTGTCACTCATGTGCCATTCTCCTTCTCATCGGGCGAATCAGGACAGAGCTTTCAGCCTGGTGTCGAACGGAGCGATCTCTGTCTAGCCCGTCTATTGGTACTGTAGCGCTAAAACGGTCAGCGCGCCGGTTTCGAGTCTTTTCGAGGTACTACGTAACCGCTCGGCAAACGATTCATTTCTAGACACGGCTTCACCCTGAGCGGACGCTTGCAGGCCACCTCTGGTTCTCCCCGCCCCCGTTGTAAACGGTTTGATGGAAGGTTCCGCCGCTCACCTGGAGGTGCGGTCCCGCAAGGACGCGAGTGCCGCGCCGTGTTTTTACCTCGTAAACTGACCCCAGTCTCGGCTGGTACCCGGTTCTCGATCCGTCTGGGTAATCTGCATCCAGGTCGGATACTCGACAGGGAGCGCACTTACGGTGTTCAGATGTCCTAGCTCCTCCTCAGACAGCGAAATCTCTACCGAGCCCAGGTTGTCATCCAGCTGGTCGAGCCGTTTCGCGCCAATGATGACGCTGGTCACCGCGGGTTGGTGAAGGAGCCACGATAGGGCGATCCGGGCCACCGACACGTCGTGGGTCTTAGCCACGTCACGCATGACGTCGATGATGTCGTATCCGCGGGCTTTGTCCACGGGCGGAAAGTCGAACTTGACGCGTCTGGCGCTGGGGTCGGTTGCGCCGTCGCGGGTGAATTTGCCCGACAGAAATCCTCCGGCGAGCGGGCTCCACGGTAGTACGGCCAGTCCCTGGTCTTCGACGAGCGGAATCATCTCGCGTTCGAGCTCACGACCGACGATCGAATAGTACGACTGGGTGCTGACGAACTCTGCCAGCCGATGCTGTCTCGACAACCCCAGCGTCTTCATGAGTTGCCAGGCTGAGAGATTGGAGCAGCCGATGTATCGGACCTTGCCCGCTCGCACCAGGTCGGTGAGCGTCTCGAGGGTCTCACGAATGTCCGTGACGGGGTCGTGGCTGTGAATCTGATACAGGTCGATATAATCGGTGCCGAGTCGTTGAAGACTTTCGTCGCATTG
>JAYZGM010000181.1:0-17864 GCA_036336225.1 Acidobacteriota bacterium
CCGATGGAAATCAGCAACTGTCGAACATACCTGGAGGCGGAACTCAGCCTGCTGACCGAGCTTCTGGTCATCGTCGCGTTGGGTCGGATCGCCTTCGACGGCTACTGGCGTCTCGCCGCCAACCGCGGGGTAGCGGTCAGACCTCGCCCGCGTTTTCAGCATGGACTCGTCCACACGTCGACTGCCCTGCCAGACCTGGTCGCGTCCTATCACCCAAGCCGCCAAAACACTCAGACGGGTCGTCTCACCCCGGCCATGCTCGCGGAGGTTTTCCGGAGCACGCGGGCTCTCGTCGACAGCCCTGCTGATTCGGGTTAGCTCCGATTTGGACGATAGACATGGGTGCTCTGACCAAAGAACACCTCGGCCGATTCCATAATCGTTTCCGACAGCGTCGGGTGCGGGTGGATACACAACCGCAGGTCTGACACTGTCGCCCCCATTTCGATCGCGACCACTGCCTCGGCAATCAGCTCTCCGGCGCCACTCCCGACGAGACCGGCCCCGAGGAGCTGCTCGGTATCGGGTTCGACGATGAGCTTCGTGACCCCCTGGGGTCGGTCCAGGGTGAGGGCGCGTCCTGAGGCGGCCCAGGGATACCTGGCCACCTGAAACGTCCGGCCCTGCGCGCGTGCCTCCGTCTCGGTCAGACCACACCACGCCAACTCAGGGTCAGTAAAAACGACGGCGGGAATCGCGGCCGGCTCGAACACCGTCTTGTGCCCGGCAATCGCTTCGACCGCAGCGCGGGCTTCATGACTCGCCTTGTGGGCCAGCATGGGCTCCCCGACCAGGTCACCGATCGCAAAGATCGACGGCTCCGCCGTGCGTCGCTCACCATCCACCTCGACGAAGCGACGGTCGCCGAGACGCACCCGCGTGCGTTCCAGCCCAGGAATCTCCGAGTTGGGAACACGCCCGACCGCGACGAGCACCCGATCAAACTGCAGAACGGATTCTGAAATCGATGGCCCCTCCAAGGTCACTCGCACGCCAGTACCCTCTTCCGTAAGGTTCGTCACGGTCGTATCGAGCAAAATGGCGTCACAGACCGACTCCAAACGACGAGCCACGACGGCCACCAGATCTCGGTCTGCGCCAGGGAGCAGACCAGGGGTCATTTCTACGACGGTCACTTTTGAGCCGAGCGCCGCATACACAGACCCGAGCTCCAAGCCAATGTACCCCCCCCCCACGGCCAGCAAGGCCGCGGGCACCTCGAGCGCCCGCGTGGAATCCCAGACTCGGTCACTCTCCAACCGGAGTGCACGCGGTATCGCCGGTCGGGAACCAGTCGCCAGAACGCAATGGGCAAACTCGAGGTCAGTGGTTGTGCCGTCTGGGATGATGACACGCGCCGAGGATGGCCCCAGGAGCTCGGCTCGCCCCTGGAGATACGTGACCCCTCGTTGGGTCGACAATTGTCCGAGCCCGCCGGTCAATCGCGACACCACTTGTTGTTTCCAGGACCGCAACCGGTCGAGCTCAAGCGTCGGCTCGGCGAACGTGAGCCCCCAGGCTGACGCCTCACGCGCCTCAGTCATCACCTTCGCCACATGCAACAACGCTTTCGAAGGCATACAACCACGATACAGGCACACCCCGCCAGGCTTGGGCGACTCGTCGATCAAGGTAACCGGTATCCCAAGATCAGCCGCCAGAAAGGCGGCCGTATAGCCACCTGGTCCACCACCGATCACGGCCAGTTGAGTCGAGCTCATCATCCTGAATTTCACTCCTCCGTCTGAAGAGGGTCAGGAGCGCCCCCTCTCCGCACACTGCTCCGCGGGTCTGTCGTCAGCTGCCCACCGCACTCGGTGCCAAGTGTAGCAACCGCCATCTTGCCTCAGCCGGCCCTGACGTTCCATGATGGGACTCGCGCATAGGGAGCCGATGCACGTCGGGTATTCCCGTTGGACGCCGTTGGATACCTCGGCACTGGACATCTTCTATCGTCCCATGCATACAGTTGAAGCAGATTTCCGCCACCGAGAACGAGGCTGGGCCCACGCCGCAGAAGCAGGGTTGCGTATGCAGAAACTCACATCGTCCGGCGTCTCGGGCACCCTCCTCACGTTAGTCGTCGTGGGAACGAGTGTCGCGAGCGGGACCATGGCCACGGCGGGCCAGAATGCAACCATGACCCGACTATTTGCCCCGGTGGATATCGGCGCGGACCTCTCCGCGTTGCCAGAATCCGAACGACGCGCGCTCACCCATATCGTCGAGGCCGCTCGGGTCATGGACGGCATTTTTCTGGAGCAAGTCTGGGCCGGTAATCCAGGTATGCTGCTGACGCTCGCAAACAACCGGAGCGCCGGCGGCACCGCCACCCTCGATTATTTTCTTCTCAACAAGGGACCTTGGTCGCGAATCGACGACAACCGTCCGTTTGTCCCCGGGGCGCCGCTCAAACCCGAAGGGGCCAACTTCTATCCAAGCGACGCCACTCGCGACGAGATCGCGGCGTGGCTCGACCGGCTCGAGCCTCAAGCCCAACGCGATGCCACTGGGTTCTTCACAACGATTCGTCGGAGCCCCTCCGGGGGGCTCGTGAGCGTGCCCTATAGCGTCGAGTATCACGGTCCGCTCGATATCGCGGCCACACATCTGCGGGCCGCGGCCGAAGCGACCACGCAACCGACCCTGCGTCGGTATCTGCAGAGTCGGGCCGACGCCTTCGCCTCGAACGACTACTACGAGAGCGATGTCGCCTGGATGGAGCTCGATTCGACGATCGAACCAACCATCGGCCCCTACGAGGTCTATGAAGACGGATGGTTCAACTACAAGGCGGCGTTCGAAGCGTTCATCACCATCCGTGACGAAACCGAGACGGCCAACTTGCAGCGATTCGGTAACCGCCTTCAAGGGTTGGAAGACACGCTCCCGATCGACGCACGGTTCCGAAACCCTGCGCTCGGGGCTCTCGCGCCAATACGGGTCGTGAACGTTGTGTTCACCGCCGGCGACGCCAACAGTGGTGTGCAGACCGCGGCGTTCAACCTCCCCAATGACGAGCGCGTCGTTCGCGAGCACGGCTCAAAACGGGTCATGCTCAAGAATGTGCAAGAGGCCAAGTTTGCGCGGGTGCTACAACCGATCGCGGCCACCACCCTGCGACCCGCGGAGCAAAGCGAAGTCTCCTTTGACGCCTTTTTTACCCACATCTTGATGCATGAGCTGATGCACGGTCTCGGCCCTAGCACCATCACCGTGGACGGCAGGGAGACAACCGTACGTCAGGAGCTTCAGGACACCCACAGCACAATCGAAGAGGCCAAGGCCGATATCGCGGGGCTCTGGGCGCTCCATACGCTGATCGACCAGGCGGTCGTGAGCCGGTCACTCGAACGCAGTATGTACACGACGTTTCTCACCTCAACGTTTAGGTCCATCCGCTTTGGTATCAACGAAGCGCATGGTCGGGGCGTGGCCATCCAGCTGAACACGTTTCTCGACGCCGGTGCCGTCACCGTTGACGGTGACGGGCGTTTTGCGGTCGACCATGGACGGACCCGCGAGGCGGACACAAACCTCACCACCGAGCTCATGACCATACAAGCGACCGGTGACCTCGCGGGCGCCGAGAGGATCCTCGAAGAACGCGGGGTTGTCCGCCCTGAAGTCCAGCGCGTCCTCGACCGACTGACACAGGTCCCCATTGATATTCAGCCGCGGTTTGTCACTGCGGCTGCCCTGCTCGGCAACTAGTGTCGTGTACCAGTGATACAAAACCCTGCGAGTCGCTGAGACGCCTCTCCAGAAGAAGATGCCATCCTGTCGCTACCGGAACGTCTAGGTGATCTCGAAGACGCGGTCCACGCCGGCCGTGTCCCGCATCGACCCATCAAACGCGAAATGCGCGACAATTTACTGCGGCGGCTCGACCAGCCTGACCCGCTGTTTCCCGGGATCGTGGGTTATGACGACTCGGTGGTGCCACAAGTCGCCAATGCGATTCTGTCGCTGCACAACTTTGTGTTGTTGGGGCTCAGGGGCCAAGCAAAGACACGTCTACTGCGTGGACTCACCGCGCTGCTCGATGATGTCATCGCCGTGATCCCGGGTTGCCAGATCAACGATGACCCACTCGCGCCGCTATGCCGAGCGTGCCGGTCGCGCGTGGCGGAGGAAGGCAACGACCTCCCGATCGCCTGGCTGCCGCGCGAACAGCGGCTGGTCGAGAAACTGGCGACCCCCGATGTCACGATCGCCGACATGATCGGCGATGTCGACCCGATCAAGGCCATGCGGGCTGGGCTCGAGCTATCCGATGAACTCACGATGCACTACGGATTGCTCCCGCGCGCCAACCGGGGGATCTTTGCGGTCAATGAGCTCCCAGACCTCGCCGGGAAGATCCAGGTCGGTCTGTTCAACATCCTTCAGGAGGGTGATGTGCAGATCAAGGGCTATCCGATTCGTCTACCGTTGGATGTCGTCATGACATTCACGGCAAACCCAGAAGACTACACGGCCCGGGGCAAGATCATCACGCCCCTCAAGGACCGTATCGGGTCGGAGATCCGCACCCACTATCCTCAAACCTTGAAGGCCGGAATGGCCATCACCCAGCAGGAGGCCTGGACCACACGTGTCGACGACGGCGACGCAAGGGAAGCGCCCCAGATTCCACCCTATATCCGGGAAATCGTGGAGGAGGTGGCCTTTGTGGCGCGGGGGCACACCAAGATCGACAAGCGGTCAGGGGTCAGTCAACGGATGCCCATCACGTGTCTAGAGAACGCCCTGTCCAACGCTGAGCGCCGCGCGCTGGTCAACCACGAACCGATGACGGTCGCTCGAATCGCGGACATTTACGCCGCACTTCCATCGATTACCGGGAAGTTCGAGCTCGAATACGAGGGTGAGCTCAAAGGTGCCGATCACGTGGCGCGAGATGTGATCGGCACCGACGTCGACCATGTCTTTGAGGGCTGGTTCGGCGCGGTCGACACGAGTACCGTGGTCGAGTGGTTTGACCTGGGTGGCACGCTGGAGCTCGGGGACACGACCGCGGCCGTGGCGCTGTTGGAACAAACCGGCCAGATACAGGGGCTCCATGAGCTCGCCACTCACGCCGGAGCCACCGACGACGCCCCAGCGCCACGACTCGCCTCCGCCGTCGAGTTCATCATGGAGGGTCTGTGCGCCCAAAAGAAGATCAGTCGGAGCGAGGACTGGCAATATCGTGCGGTGAAACGTCCACCGCGTAAGACAACCTCGGCGGAGCAGCTCTTCGACGCGGACATCCGGATCCCAAAGGGCAAGAAGAAGTACTACAACTAGTGTCCCGTCGAGAGGCACGTGAAAAACGATGAAGTATCGATATACGCGATACACGGGGGAGGAGCTCGACGTCGACATCGAGGAGCTAGTCTCCAAGCTCTCCCGGCTGTTGCTCGAGAGTGGATTCGGCAGTGGCGCCGCCGACCCTGACGACCCCTACGCGGACGATGACCATCGGTCCGAGCAAGCCCTGCGGGACGCCATGCTCGAGGCGCTCCTCAGTGGCGGACTGCTCTCGGATGAGAAGGTTTCGCAGCTGCTCGGCGACCCGGCGGATGGCGAGAGCCTGTCACAGCTCGACGAGCTCCTCGACCGACTTATCCAGCAGATGGCGCAGCAGGGCTACATCACACGTCATCCCGATCTGGACACGGAGCGACAGCAGCGGCAAGGTCCCGGTGGCGGCGACGAAGACAGTGCGTCGATGCGATTCGAGGTCACCGACAAGGGATTGGATTTTCTCGGATATCGGGCGTTACGCGATCTGCTGGGCTCGGTGGGTCACAGCAGCGTGGGACGCCATGACACCCGTGACCTGGCGACGGGCGTCGAAGCCAGCGGCGCCCCCAAGCCTTACGAATTCGGCGATACGATGAATCTGGACGCGAGCGCGACAATCTTGAATGCCGTCCGCAGGACGGGCTCCTCCGCCGTCGGTAGTCAGGGTGTCGACGTGGACTATCCGGATTTGATGGTGGCCCAGGGTGAGTATCACAGCGCCTGCGCGACGGTCCTGATGCTCGACTGCAGCCACAGCATGATTCTCTATGGGGAAGATCGATTCACACCGGCGAAGCAGGTCGCATTAGCCTTGTCGAATCTGATCCGTCATCAATACCCAGGCGATACGCTCCGGGTGGTGCTCTTCCACGACTCGGCCGAGGAGATTCCGCTTGGACAGCTCGCCCGAGCCCGCGTGGGTCCGTATTACACGAACACCCGCGAGGGACTGCGCCTGGCTCGACGGCTCCTCGAGCGACAACCACGCGAGATGCGTCAGATCGTCATGATCACCGACGGCAAGCCCTCGGCGTTGACTTGCGACGATGGCCGTATTTATCGCAACGCGTTTGGTCTTGACCCGTGGGTCATCTCCGAGACGTTTACCGAAGTGGCAAACTGCCGGAAGGCTGGAATTCTGATCAACACCTTCATGCTGGCCCGAGACTACGAGCTCGTCAGCTTTGTCAAGCGGGTGACTTCGATCTGCCACGGAAAAGCGTATTTCACAACCCCGCACACACTGGGTCGCTACGTGTTGATGGACTTCCTGGACAAGAAGACCCGAACGGTGCATTGAGCCGAGCCGGCGCACGGGTCTGACAACCTATTAACGGTCTCACTCTAAACTGACCGCTGCGATCATGTCTCCGTCGATGCTTCCATCCACGTTTCCGATTTTTCCGCTCCCGAACGTGGTTCTCTTTCCATCCGTTTTTCTGCCCCTCCATATTTTCGAGCCACGCTATCGCGAGATGCTAGCCGACGCGCTCCGTAGCGACCGGATCATCGGCATGGTCCTGCTAAAGGGTGGACGAGACGATATTGAAGACCCGCCACCGGTGTATCCGGTGGGGTGCGCCGGGCTGGTGAGTCACGCCGAACCGCTGGGCGATGGTCGATCCAACATCATCCTTCGGGGGATGGAGCGTTTTCGGATTGAGCAGGAAACGTCGACCCAGGCCTATCGACGCGCGCGGATCGAGCCGCTACCCGAGGAGGATTCGCCGGAGATCCGCGCGACGCTCCGGACGGAGCGGAACACCCTGAGACGGTTGCTCGCGGGGCGTCTCGAAACGGCCGGGGGCGAGGTCATGGTGCCTGATGATATGAGTGACGAAGACCTCGTCAACACGCTGGCGCAGTATCTCGATCTCGAACCGGTCGAAAAACAGGCGCTACTCGAGCAGAACGACGTCGCCAGCCGAGCCCGCGCTCTCGTGGACCTCATCGAGATGCGGGCGTTCACGTCGCACCCCAGCAGCGGGTTGGGTCTCCAATAGACTCTCCCACGACGGACAGCCTACGCGTGACACGGGCGGTTGTTAGGGGCCGGCAGACACGGGCTCGATTACGCCATCCACAGCCAGCCGTCTGGCGATTTCCTTGACCACCATCTCGCCGTGAAAACGGCCGTTCTCGATAAAGATTTGCCCACTGTGAATTCCGGAAATGACCTGCCCGGCCAGAAAGAGATTCGGCACGTTGGTCTCGTAGGTGTCCGGGGCGTGCGCCGGGACCATCGTCTCCGGGACCACATCGATCCCGAACCGTCGCAACATCTCTGTATCTGGGTGATAGCCGGTCAGCAACAACACCGCATCAGCGGGCAACACGTCTCGCTGGTGAGTCTGCGCTTCGATGACGACCTCTCGCGGTCGAATCTCGACTACGCGGGTCTCAAAGCAGGCCTTCACCGACCCTTCCTTGATCCGGTTCTCAATGTCTGGACGCACCCAATACTTGATCCCACTCCCGAGCTCCGCGTGTCGATGAATCAGCGTCACGTCGACCCCCGACCGATACAGGTCCAGTGCCGCCTCCGCCGCCGAGTTCTTTCCCCCGACGACAACCACGCGTTTGCGATAGTGCGGATGCGCCTCTGTGTAGTAATGCGCGACGTGAGGCAGCTCCTCACCCGGGATGCCCAAGAGATTGGGACACTCGTAGGCGCCGATGGCCACGACCGCCGTGCGTGTCAGATACCGACTTGTCCCCTCATGGGCGTGGTCCACGTCGAGCACGAGCACAGTCGTGCCATCTGGCTGTCGCTCACGACGAATCGCGGTCACCTCATACCCCAATCGAACAGTCAGGCCAAAGGCATCCGCGGCACGGCGGTAGTAACGCAACGCCTCGTCCCGGGTGGGCTTCGCGTAGGGCGTCACAAAGGGCAGTTCACCGATCTCGAGTAGCTCCGGGGTCGTGAAGAACACCATGTTCGTCGGAAAGTTCAGAACCGAGTTCACGAGGGCGCGTCGCTCCAAGACAACACAGTCCAGCTGGGCTCGACGCGCGGCGATGGCCGCCGCCAACCCGGCCGGTCCTGCCCCAACCACAACGATGTCCTGAACCGGTGAATCTTGCCATTCCTGCTTCATGCTCCGCCCTTTGGACCCTATGGCCCCTGACCTTAGTCCCCCTAGAAGCCCCTCTGTTCAAGCGACGCTGAATCCCGCCGGGACGGTGTTGCTCCCCGGTCGAAAGTTCCCAATCTGCTCCCCCGTCGCGTCTGCCGACCGAGGCTCAGCGCCGCTCTCGGTGCGACGCGGGATTTCACCACGGGCGCTAACGCGCCCGATACTCCACCTGCACATCGCTGATCACGGCGATGGGGCGCCCACGAAACGTAAAGACCTCTGGTCCGTCGACCCGTCCGACTTCGAGCTCGATCCCGACCACACTAATCTCGTTCACCCCGGACGGCACGGTGACTCGGATCGATTCGCCCCCGACTGGTGCGACCGCCTTCATCCCACCCGGTCCCGCTCCCCCGCTGACCCGATCCACCAGGTCATTCACATTATGAAACTCAGCCAGTACGACCGGTCGAGCCAAGACCTCCTCGGAGCTTGCGACGACGGTGCTCGCCAGATACCGGGCGTATCCCCGCCCTCGGGCAACGGCATCCGCCGAATAGGTGTGTCGGGCATGCAATGTAAAGGTCACCGTCGCCGGTCCGCGGTGAGGCGGAATCACGACCATGATGCCGTCGGCGATCTCCTCGCCAATCTCGACATCGCAATAGATCCGGTCGGTATCGACGCCAACCCCAAGGACCGACGGACACCGCACCTCGGCGGGCTCGATCCGACGCGATTGAGCGCCGAGTTCCATACTCGACACAATCAACGCCAGGACCGTGGTCACCACGGCACGCCACGCCAGACATCTACGCATGTTCGGCATATGCAGTCGGGCCGGGGCGCGACCCGCCGGCCGCCGCGGGTGTCACCACCCCCGGACGAAGTAGCTCGAAGAACTCCATTCTGGTCCGCGCGTCCGTACGAAAGACCCCCCGCATGGCACTCGTCAAAGCAACCGAGTGTTGTTTCTCGACGCCACGCATCGCCATACACAGGTGTGTGGCCTCCATGACGACCGCCACCCCCAGCGGATTCAGCTTGGCCTCAATCGTCTCCGCGATCTGACTCGTGAGCCGTTCTTGCACCTGCAATCGCCGACTGAAAACCTCGACGATTCTGGGCAGCTTGCTCAGACCGATCACCCGGCCCTGGGGCACATACGCCACGTGGCAGCGACCAAAAAACGGAAGCAAGTGATGTTCACACAAGCTATAGAAATCAATGTCCTTCACGATCACCATTTCGTCGTAGTCGACCGTGAACAATGCTTCGTTGATGACCGCGTCGAGGTCCTGCTGGTAGCCACCGGTCAGAAACCGGAGTGCCTTGGCCACCCGTTCCGGGGTCTTTTGCAGACCTTCTCGTGTCGGATCTTCGCCGAGCTCGGTCAGGAGTCCCCGCACGTCCGTCTGCAGACGGTCGTCGCTGGTAACCCGGCCGACCGACACCCCCGTCTCCTCAATACTTGAAAAAGCCATGACCACTCTTGCGCCCGAGTCGACCGGCCAGCACAAGCCGTTTGAGCAATGGCGGCGGGGCGAAGGCCGGATCTCGGAATTCTTCGAACATGATGTTCGCGATGAAATAGGTCGTATCGAGACCGACAAAGTCGGCCAGGGTAAACGGCCCCATCGGATGACCACATCCAAGGGTCATCGCCGTATCGATATCCTCAAGGGTCCCGCACCCGTTCTCATAGGCCCGAATGGCACTGAGCAGATACGGGATCAAGAGGCGATTCACAATGAACCCAGGGCGATCGGGCGCCGTAACGGGTTGCTTGCCCACTGCCTTGGCGAACGCAAATACGCGTTGGTAGGTCTCGTCGGACGTCGACAATCCACGGACCACTTCGACCAATGACATGATCGGAACGGGGCTAAAAAAATGGAGCCCGGCAAACTTGTCCGGCCGACGCGTCGACGCGGCTAGCTCCGTGATACACACCGAGGAGGTGTTCGAGCACAGGACCGTATGTGGTGCCACCAGCGCCTCAACCGCCCGAAACGCCTCCCGCTTGGCGTCGACCGTCTCGACGATCGCTTCGATGATCAGGTCGCTCTCGGCCAACGGATCAAAGCGTGTCGTGCCACTCAAACGACCCAGCGTCGCGTCTCGCTCTTCGGACAAAACCTTCCCGCGACTCACGCCGTTGTCGAGGAATTTCCGTATCCGCGCCAGCCCGGCGTCCACCGCCGTCTGGTCAACCTCCCGGACAACGGTCTTGAAGCCGGCGTGCGCGCAGACCTGCGCAATCCCCGACCCCATGAGACCACAACCGAGCACTCCGACTGTCTGAATTGCCGAGTCCTGCGTCACACGTGTCCTCGATATACGTTGATAGCTGCTGACCAGATACGAACGTTCCGGCCTTATTCGCAGTCCGTGATCATAACAAACCGTTTCAACCGAGGCCCTCCAACAAGCCACCAGGTCGACTTCGAGACCGCCTCGACCGGTAGACGGAGACAGGGGCGGACGACGGCGGGGTCAATTCGCGGTGGAAAAAATCAGATCGAGCGCTTCAGAAGGAAGCCAGAAGGAAAGAGTCACGGTGGCGCCGGTGCCGCCGAGCTGGAGCGAGTCAATCATGGCCTGAAGCTCCGGGCGACCGGTCGTCTGCAGCTGGGCCAACGCCATAAACCCGCGTACCACATCACGCAAATTCTGGCCGGCTTGGTCATCGCGGCCTTCAATGGCGAGCGAGCCGCTCACCCCCCCGTTGACTCGTCCATCCACGGCAAAGGCCGCAATGGGCGGCATCCGGGCCAAGACTTCCTCGGGCACCACCCCCAAGGCATTCAGATCACCGAACCGTCCCACCGCCCACGCGTTACTACTGTTGTCCACATGGTCGAGGAGCCGCATCATAACGGGATTCGACGTGATGTCGGCCGACCCGGTACTACGGTCGGCCGCATCCTGGACGGCCGTGAGGTCCCCCACCGCCACCAGCCCCGGCTCCATGAACCCCATCGCCAGCACCCCGGGATCACCAGTATCGATGCTCACGATGCGTGTACCCGCTTGTTCGCTGAGGGTGGCGCCACCCCGCCGAGCCACAGCCTCAAGACGGGTCATGTCGAACCGACCTCGGAACAGCGCCAGGCCCCGTGGGCGACCCGGGTCCGCCCCCGGCGCCAGAAAAGCCACGACGTGGTCGATGTCCTCCTCGAGACTCAACCCGAGGTACTGTTCGAGCCGGTCGCGATCGATCCCGTGCGGAGTGAGTCGGCGAACACGGTCGCGAAACTCAGACAGCATAACCTCCCGCACGTTCGCATAGGCAACGATGCTGGCCTCGGCGGGCACGAAGGTAAGCTCGGCCGGGCTCTCCGCCCTAATAGCAAAGGCGGCTCCACGATTGAGATACGCGAACAGCCCCGTACACAGCCCAACGAGCAGCACACCACCGGCACCGAGCACGAAGTAGCGCGTTTGCCGCGTCATAGAGTGACTCGAATTCGTGAAACGTCCTAGCGCGTCTGTCAAATTATACGCACGCGACACGCGAAACGTTCCCGCGGACGGGGATCGGATCGCGTCGTGGTCGGATCCAGAACGGCCGAATGGGTTGGGCTCGGCCCGCCGCTCGGAAAGAACGTGATTTGTTTCTGAGCACGTCCTACTGCTCGAGAACATACTCCCGACGTTCGACCATCCAGGTGGCGGCGACCAACCCTCCGAACAGGATCGTCGTGAGCCCCATCACGCTGACGGCCACCGACGGCATGACCTCGTTGGCTTGCAACACACGGAGGATCGCCGTGATCACCCCGTCCTGGGGCATGGCGTGTGGCACCAGTCCTTGCAGGTAGTAGGACACGGTGAACCGTTTCATGTAACCGGGCACCACGACCACGATCGGTTCCCAGCCAAAGACAAAGACCAGTCCAGTGAGTAACGGTCGTTTGAAGAGCGCCCCCACGAGGGCGAACACGGCGCCATAGACGGCGAGCCCCACCGCCAGTAACGCAAGATCCTTGATCAAGTCGAGGAAACTGGCGCCGATACTACCCCCGAGCAGTGGCACCACCAAAAAAAAGACCAACATCACCGACGGGAGCACGACGAACCCGGTGCAGACCAAGTAGGCGAGATACTTACCAACCAGCACCGCCCCCCGCGAAAGCGGCCGCGTAAACAGATACGTGATGGTCTTGTCTTCGACCTCATCCGCGATCAGCGACGTGCCATAGAACACCCCGAGGAGCGGCACCGAAAATCGCAGATAGAAGCCCCAAATCATCAAGCCAAAAATGATCGGCCCGCTCACGGATACGGGTCGGCCCTCGACCACGCCGCGCGCGGCAATCAGATCCATGGCCACCAGCATCCGTAGGATCACGGCAACAACAACCGGACCACCAATCACCAGCGCCATGAACACCGTGCGACGTGACCACAGCATTTGCGAGAGTGACAAGTCGTAAATCTGGAGCGCCGCGCGTGCAAAGGAGGGTCGGCTCGCAGCTGACGACGTGGGCGGGACAAAGGCGTCGGTCGACATCCTCATTTCACCAGATACTCAAAGACGGCCTGCAGATTGTCATCAGGGGACACGACCTCGAAGACCTCGCCAAGTTCACCCGTTGCCGCCAACGCCGTCAACCGGGCATAGAACGCATCCGGTTTGCCGGTCTCCACGACGACGGCCGTGTCCTCAAATTGCAGGCTCAGCACATCGTCCTCGTGTAGCAGTCCCCGCGCCAACCCACGTGGATCGCTCGTCCGCATCCGCACCTTGTGCGGATGCTCATCGATCAGATCGCGAATCGTGTGGATATTTCCTTCCGCGAGAATCCGGCCATTGTTGATGAGAAGGATCGTCGAAGTCATGGCCTCGATCTCGTGCAAGATGTGACTTGACACGAGCACACTCTTGCCGTCTCGCACCCACTCCTTGATCAACCGAATCACCTTGCGACGAGCGATCGGATCCATCCCAGACAACGGCTCGTCGAGCACCAACAACTCGGGGTCGTGCACGACCGCCTGCGCCAGCTTGACCCGCTGGCGCATCCCTTTGCTGTAAGCGCCGATCTTCTTGTCGGCTGCGTCAAGCAGGTCGACCGTCTCGAGCGCCCGGCGCGCGGCCTCGGTCGATGCCGTATCCGACACCCCGTTGAGACGCATCAGCGCCGCGACCCACTCGAGTCCGGTCATCCGCTCATAGAATGCGTCTTGCTCGGGACAGAATCCGACCCGGCGATAGAGAGCCGGATTCCTCCAGATCGGCTCACCCAGCACCCGCACGACACCCTTGCTCGGTTTAAGTTGCCCTGTAATTAATTTGAGAAACGTCGACTTGCCAGCGCCGTTTGGTCCCAGCAACCCCGTGACCCCGGGCCCCACGCCAACGGAAACATCGTTAAGACCGATGACCTGGCCATACCACTTGGAGACCCGATCGGTCGCCACGATCGGCCCGCTCACGTCACGACCTCCACTCCCCGCACCCGACGTTCAAGGACCAACGCCGAGAGCCCGATAACCACAGCCACGACGAATACCGACAGGAGCCACGGGGATTCGAACCGTGGCGGCAATCGAAAAATGACATCACCGATCTGCTCGAGGTTGGCGGGCAACGACAACCAGGCCAACATCGAGCTCCCGGTCGCCCCCCGCAGAATGTTGAAGACGGCACTCGTGAAGAACAACAAGCCTGCGTAGAGCACTGCGGTATATCGAGCACTGGTGGTGAGCGAGGACAGCGCGAGCATCGTGAAGGCGGCGAGCAACACTTCGACCAACGCATAGAGCGTGATCGCTGGTATCAGAAACAGATTGGTCCGAAGAAACGTGAGACTCGCGGAGAACATCATCTCCATGACCAATAGCGCGAGCGCGGGCACCAAGGTCACCAGCAAGAGGAGCACCAGCAAGATCGTGAGCTTTCCGGCCACATACTCGGCGCGGGTCAACGGTTTCGACAAATAGATCTGCAACGCGTTCGAGCGACGATCGTTCGCGATTAATCCCGATCCCACATACACGGTGACAAACAACACAAAGATCTCTTGAATCTCAAAGAACTGCCGAAAGGTCTCGACCGACGGGGCGAGCACATCCAAGTTGGGAAAATTGGCGGACAAGTAGAAGATGACGGCTCGGACAAAGAACTGGCCCCACGCCGCCAACATCACCCACAGAAACAACTTACGACTGAACATCGACTGCATCCCAACCCGGGCGATGACCAGCCAGGCCGACCCAGGGTCCATCCGTGTCCCGGTGTACCGCCGATAGGTCTGATCGTGGATGGGCATGTGGCTACTTCTCCCCGATCGCTTCGGCGAAGACATCTTCCAGCGTGGGCACGCTGGGCCGGAGGTGACGCACCTGCACGTTCTGATTCATGGCCACGCCGAACAGGTCCCGCGGGCCCTGTCCCGGGCTGACAAACACGCGCATCACATCTTCGTCGGTGCCATGACACTCGGCGCCGGTCGCCTCCAACGCCTGCACGTAGCGGTCGAGGTCCCCTTTGATCCGGATCTCGAACACCTGGCGACGACGCTCCGTGAGCTCGTTGATCGATCCTTGAGTGGCAATGGCGCCACGATGCATCACGATCACCCGCTCACAGGTGGCCTCCACATCGGGGAGCAGATGGGAGGACAAAATCAGACTGACCCCTTTTCGGGTCGCCAGGTCGGTCACGAGCTCCAGCATCTCGTCCCGACCCTTGGGATCCATCCCGTTTGTCGGCTCATCCAGAAACAAGAGATCCGGGTCGTGCACCAGCGCTTGCGCCAGCTTGATGCGTTGTTTCATCCCGGTGGAGTAGGTCTCCAGATTGCGATATCGCGCCTCCCCGAGCCCGACGTAGTGCAGCACCTCGTGCGCGCGTTGAATCGCGTCGCTGCGTGGCAACCCTGCGAGCTGGCCACAATAGCCGACAAATGACACGGCGTTCATCCCGGGAATATGCCCATCGGACTCCGGCATATACCCGAGCCGAGCCCGGATCTGTAAGGGGCTGGTGGCCACGTCATACCCCAATACCTGCATCTCACCCTGCGTTGGTCGAACAAAACCAAGCAGCGCTTTGAGCATCGTGCTCTTGCCAGCGCCATTTGGGCCGAGCAGCCCAACCGTGCCAGGCGGAAATATCGCCGCGACATCGTGGAGCACATCCTGCCTGCCATAACGCACCGACACGTTGTCGAGCCGCGCCACCGGCGTCATTGGGTCCGCAGGGGTCGTCATCGCTGTGGAAGGATACGTAGAACGCCGCAAACAGGTTCACCGTGTCACGGGCCGGACCGAAGCGAGAGGCGATCCCCGACGGCACACGACCGCGTCTGGCACGGTGGGTGACTACAAGCTGCCTTTGAGACCAAGCTCCGCGGCACATCCACGCAGAAACGTGATGACGTTGGTAATGTGTTCATCCAGCGGCAGATCAAGCTCGGCAGCCCCTTGTCGCAGATCCTCACGTGGGACCGCCCGCGCGAACGCTTTGTCTTTCATCCGCTTCTTGACCGACTTGGCTTCTAGGTCGAGAACGCTGTGTGAGGGGCGCACCAATGCGGCGGCGGTCACAAACCCGGCCATCTCGTCACACGCAAACAGCGTGTGCTCAAGACGTGACTCTCGGGTCACCCCCGTATAGTCGGCGTGCGACAGGATGGCGCGGGTGACGTACTCGGGATACCCCTGAGTCTTCAAGATCTCACACCCACGATAGGGGTGATCTTCCGGACGGGGCCATCGTTCGTAATCGAAATCGTGCAACAGTGCCACGATGCCCCACGCGTCTTCGTCCTCCTCAAACCTCCGTGCATACCCACGCACGGCCGCTTCGACCGCCAGCGCATGCTTCAGGAGTCGGTCGTTCTTGGTGTACTCGGTGAGCAGGCCCCACGCCTGGTCGCGTGACGGGGTCACGACGACCCCACCGATTCGGAACCGGCCATCGCCACAAGCTTCTCACGACGTCGCTCGCCGGCGGCGACACTCGCCGCCCCCGGGACGTCACCGGTCACGTTGGTCGCGGTGCGTGCCATGTCGAGCAACCGATCTACGCCGAGAATGAGGGCAACCCCGGCGGCCGGCACCCCGATCGTCTCGAGAATGACCACCAGCATCACAGTCCCCGCACTCGGGACCGCCGCGGTCCCGATCGAGGCCAACAAGGCCAAAAACACGATGGTCAGTTGGGCGGTCAGATCGAGAGGGATCCCCAGCGCCTGCGCGATGAACACCGCCGCCACCGCTTGATAGAGCCCCGTGCCGTCCATGTTGATCGTGGCGCCGAGGGGGAGCACAAACGACGCCACTTCCTCTGACACCCCAAGGTTCCTTTGTGCGCTCTTCATCGTGACCGGCAAGGTCGCAGCGCTGGACGAAGTCGAGAACGCGACCAGCTGCGCCTGCACCACTCCGGGGAAAAACTGTCGCAGTCGGAGTCTGGTGAACAGCCGCAGCAGCACGGAATAGGTCACCCCCATCTGGATCGCCAACCCGATCAGAACGGCCAGGCAGTAGTAACCCAGTGCGCCGAGCAACTGGGGTACGGCCGCCGGGTTGTCCCCGGCCACGCGCGTCACCGTATCGGCAATCAACGCAAAGACGCCAGCCGGCGCGATGAGAATGACCAGCTCGACCACTTTGATGATCACAGCGTCGAGACTCTCGAACAGCGCCAGCAACGGCGCCGACTTCTCGCGCGGGATCAACATCAGGGCAACACCGAGCACCACCGCGACAAATACGACGTTCAACATCCGCCGGTTGTCCGAGGCCGCGAACACGATGTTGTCCGGCACCATGTCCACCAGCGGCTGGAGGGGTCCGCGTTCACTCGCGGCGGAGGCCATCTCCTCTCTCGCCGCCGCGTCCGCCTGGTAGGTCTCTTGCAGACTCGCGCGGACCGCCTCGGGCACCGCCAAGCCCGGATTCAGCATGTTGACCAGGGTCAATCCGATGAGGAGGGCCACGAGGGTGGTGCCCAGATAGATCAGGATGGTCTTGCCTCCGATCCGTGACAGCTTGTTGAGATCGGAGAGCGAGGCGATACCGGTCACAAGCGAGGCCAGCACCAGCGGGACCGCGACAAACAACAGCATCCGGAAGAAGATGGTGCCGAATGGAGCGATCCAGTCCTGGGTAAACGCTCCCCAACCTGCGTAGGCGGCGAGCACCCCATACATGAGGCCCAGGGCGAGGGCACTCAAGATCAGCCAGTGACTCTGTCGATACCAGGGCATGCGAAGTCGGGTATAGCACCCGTCTTTCACCAGTGTCAACGAAGGAGGGCGCCAGCCGCAACGACCTCGGTCGCCTTCGCGGTCACCCCATACGCCGACAGCCGGGTCGGATCGACGAGCGCCACTTGTTCGGCGTCCGATCCCGCCGTCAGCTCACCGGCCACGTAGTGACACAGGTAGTCGGCGAGCACAAAGTGATACCGAACCCGCCCCGTGTCATCGCGAGTGATGCGGTCGGTCAGCTCTATCAACGGTCCGACACGGGTAT
>JAYZGM010000182.1:0-8404 GCA_036336225.1 Acidobacteriota bacterium
GCCGGCTCCGTGAGGCCGGCGCGATCATTATCGCCAAGTCGAACCTCGGCGAGTTCGCCTCGGCCATTCCGCGCAGTGCATTCGGTGGCACGTTCTGCAATCCCTACGATACGGAGCGCAGTCCCGGTGGCTCGAGCGCAGGATCGGGCTCGGCCGTGGGCGCAAACCTCGTGACCTGTGCCATTGCTGAGGAAACAGGCTCGTCGATCCGGAGCCCGGCCTACTCGAACAACAGTGTCGGCATCTCGGCGACGCAGGAGCTCGTGAGCCGCGACGGCATGATCCAGCAGGGCATCAACACGCGCGTCGGCCCGATCTGCCGCACCGTCGAGGACGCCGCGCGCGTTCTCGACGTCATCGCGGGCTACGATCCGAAGGACGAGCTCACGGCCTTCAGCGTGGGGCGCCTGCCCGCGGATGGCTATGCGAGCCATGCCGTGCCGGGACGGCTTGACGGCCTGCGCATCGGCGTCGTTCGCGAGTACATGGACAAGGACGCGTTCACGAAGGAGGACGAGGAGACGATAGACCTCGTCAGCACGGCCGCCGCCGAGCTCGGACGTCTCGGGGCGACGCTCGTCGACCCGGGTCCGGGCGGGGCGCTGTTCGATCAGTGTGTGCGCCGCTGGCATCCGCGGTTGCACGACAAGCAGTTCACGGCTAAGTATCCCGACCGATTTCCGTTCGAGGCCGACGGCGCGCCTTACGGGAATCACATCGCCACGCTGATCGAGCTCGCGGCCGATCCGGATCTCGTACCCGAGGGGGTCGTCTTCCGCACGCTTGACAATCCGCCGACGCCGGGACAGGGCCGCTACTGGCTCGACCGTTACCTGAGCGAGCGCGGCGACGCGAACATTCGCTCGACCGATGACCTGGTCGAGAAGGCTAACTTCTACGACGATCCGAACTTTCCCGACCACCGGGCGCGGCACGAGCGCGCGCTCGCCGAGTACGAGCTCGACATGGTCGCGCGCATGCAGAACCGGTTCGCCGTGCAGACGATGGTCCTGGCCTGCATGGCCGAGCTCGAACTCGACGTGGTCGTCTACCCGACGAGCAACATTCCGCCCGTCAAACTCGGCTCGCCACGCGGGCCCGAGATCAACGGCCGCGCCGGCGACGGCGTCTGGCGTTTCCTCGGCAGCAACGGCTTTCCCGCGATCACGGTGCCGGCCGGGTTCACGACCGTGATGCACGATCGAATCCGTATGCCGATGACGCCTGAGTCCGCCTCGGACGACGAGGATCGCGAGACCGAGCTCGTGGGTTCCGTGCCGGCGCGTCTGCCCGTAGGCATGGACATCGTCGCGCGGCCTTTCGGCGAGCCGACGATCCTCAGAGTTGCGGCTGCCTACGAGGCCGCGACACGGCATCGCGAGCCGCCCGCCGATTTCGGGCCGGTGTCGGGTGAGCCGTGAGCCCGCCGGGAGACAGAGGCGTTGATCCCATCTGGTCGTACGACGGAAACGAGCCGTTCTCTGGTGATCTCGATGGCGCCATGATCGCCGTGCCGGTCAGGGTCGCGCCCGCGTTCGCTGCGGGCTCGCCCGAGACGTTCTTTGTGTGACCGTATGGCCGGTGATCGACGTCGCACGCGACGGCCGGTTTTTGATGTTGAAGCGAACCGGAATGCAACGGGGTGACACCGCGCCGCCGGAGCGGCGACATCACAGCCGCCTCGTAACGACACAGGGCGGTCACGTGTCTAATGGGCACCGCGTCTTCAATGCCTATTTTCATAGGAAATAGAAATCCGAATAGGGGCAGAACGAGATGGGCACTTCCGAATCGCAGAGTGGCGCTAGCTTCGTCTATGCCTGGTATGTCGTCGCGGTCTTATTGCTCGCGCAAGGGTTCTCATTTCTCGATCGAATGATCATGGGCCTTCTGGTGGGGCCCATTCGTGACAGCTTTCAAATTTCAGATACCCAATACAGTCTGCTGGCTGGTCGGGCATTTTCTCTGTTTTACGCGGTCATGGGGCTACCGCTAGCGCGTATCGCCGATAGCAGGAGTCGCCGCAACCTCATCGCCGCGGGCGTCGCGGTGTGGAGCGCGATGACGGCATTGTGTGGTTTGGCTCAGGGGTTTTGGTCTCTGTTTATCGCCCGTACCGGCGTAGGCGTAGGTGAGGCGACGCTTGCCCCTGGCGCGTACTCGATGATCACGGACTACTTTCCAAAAAGGATCTTGGCCAGAGCGTTGTCGGTGTACATGGTTGGGGTCACGCTCGGTTCCGGCGTTGCCTACATGTTGGGTGGTGCCGTCGTGGCCTATCTCGAAAACATCGAGCAGGTGGTAATGCCCCTTCTTGGTCCGATGCAGGGCTGGCAGTTGACGTTCTTCATCGTGGGGTTACCCGGACTACTCGTCTCAATACTTTTGATGGCAACTGTGCGGGAACCACCTCGGCTCGGGATTCGAGTCGATGAGGCTGATTTCATTCCGTTACCGGAGGTGATGGAATATCTGTGGCGACACCGTGTGGCCTTCGGTGGACACATAATGGGCATCTCTATTTTCATTATGGTGGTTTACGCACTTAATCTTTGGGGCCCAACCTATTTCATTCGCACATTTGACTACAGCCCGGCAGAAGCAGGGTGGGTATTCGGGGTTGTGATGATTGGCGCAGGCACGGCAGGATTGCTGCTGGCCGGCACCCTCGCTGATGGGTGGATGCAGCGAGGAACGAAGGATGCGTATGTGCGGACGATCTTGCTGAGCATGATTTGCATCACACCGTGTGCGGCGACGCTCGGCTTCGCAAGCAACGAGGTGGTGGGGATTGTGGCTATGGGACTGGCGGTCTTTTTCTCTGCCTGTCAGGGGGGCATCGCGGGTGGAACGTTGCAGCTCATGACGCCAAATCGCATGCGCGGCCAAGTGATAGCCATCTATACACTCGTGGCGAATTTGATAGGTCTCGGGCTCGGTCCAACGGTCGTCGCGGCTACTACCGATTATGTGTTCGGATACGATGAAGCCATTGGCAAGTCCATTGCGCTCACCGCCGTCGTTATGTGCCCGCTTGGCGGGCTTCTGTTGTGGCGTAGCATGCCGGCGATTCGTCAGGAGATCGAGGCGCAAGCGTGAGGCCGGTCGACCAAGAGGACATTCACTTTGTAGCCCTAGCCGGGTCCCCCCGATTCTACTGCGCGGGGTGTGGGTCACCAGAATCCTGCGTGTGACCACGGGTCATCAAGAGGAGATCGCCAGCCGCGTTGGTGAGGCAGAGGATCAGCGGTCGGTCAGTGCGGCCGTCAGTTGTGGCGAATTGTGTACGGTCATCAGGGGTGACCTGACAAGGAACTCCCGACACGACTCCCGTACACATGGGACCGGCTGACTGAATCGAGCTGTCGGACACCGCGAGGGCACGTGCATGTTGACGGACAGTCGCAATGGGTGTAGCCGGAGGCACGCCCCAAAGGGCGAGCCGGCTGGGATGACAATGCGTATCGGCCCCCGGCTCGGCCACGACGACGTCACGGCCTTCCTCGACAGCGGCCTGGGCTCGGCGTATCAGGCCACCGATACGAAACTGAACCGGCAAGTCACGCTGACGATTCGGCCGGAAGCCGTTGCCAGCGTTCCGGATCGCCGGTCTCGGTTCGAGCGAGAAGCCACGTTCTCGGGTCGTTGAACCACACCAACATCGGCTACATCTGCGTCATCGAGGCGGTGGAAAGCGCCAAGGCCCTCGTCCTCGAACTAGTTGAAGGTCCGACGCGGCGGGTTGCCCGCGGGGCGAACCTTCAATACTCGACAACCCCGCACCAGAACATTGTTTCTCCTCCAGTATCGACATCAAGCTTGGACGTGAACGTCAGACTCCCGTCGTCTTCGATATCGTAGAGCGTCAGCGCCGCGGGCACTGTTTCCAAACGACCTTGCGTGCGGATGTTTCCCGGTGACGTGTTCGCTGCGATCAACGTTCGTCCGTCAGGGGGCAATGCCATTGTCCTGACCGCAATGCTGTGGGTGTCGACCGTCTGGACGAGTGTCGGCTCCCCGATCTGCGGATCAATCGAGAACACCGCGATCGTGTTTTCTGTGCCATTCGCCACGCTCTCGCCTTGAAATACTTCGGTGCCGCGGCCCCGGTTCGCGACGTAGAGCGTGCGGCCATTCGTTGGATGCATGCGAATGGATGACGTTGTCTGCCCCCTGCTCGATGCTGATGGTGAGGCTAACGTCGTGCGGACAAATACAGGCTCTTCCGACAACGTATCATCAGCGTGAATGCGATATGCGTGAAGCAGGTTTTGGGCTTCCAAATCCACGTACACCCAGCGTCCCGAAGGATGAAAATCGGCGTGTCGAGCGCGGTAGGCCCAACCCTGGTTGGGCGCCACGGACTGTTTGTTGGTCAGCTGGCCATTCTCGAAGCCGTAGACATAAAGAGCTCCTGGATCCTCCGTGCTGACGCCAGGTACCGGTTCGTTGCCTCGCGTGATCAGTAGGACCGCACGATTGGAGGGCATGACACGTACGCCGTGCGCATAGAATCCGACGTTGGCGCTCGCCGCTTGTTCGATTTGCTCGCCGATCGACCCATCGGTATCGAGACGATGAACTGAAATGCCACTCGGCGCACTGTATGCTGAAATCAAATACTCGCCGCGGTGATCGACGGTAATGTAGATCGGCCGATGCGCCAGCTGGACCGCTCCTCCCAACGGTCTGAGATCTCCCGACGAGTCCACCTCGAACGCGTTGAGATAGTGATGCCTCACGGGGCGTGTCGAGGTCCGTTGATCGCTGCTGGCGACGTAGAAATACTTGCCCGAGGGATGCGGCCAGGCCTCTTGCACCTGTGCAGGCAGGATCAGGGGCCGGGGATCTCGAGTCAGCGTGTTTCCGTCACGGCGAATTCGGTACAGGAGAGCATCCACGCTGGCATAGACGGCTCCGCGGGACGGTCGTTGGGCGATGGCGGTCCCGCGTGGACCGAGGGCCATCCAGGTGGTTGTGGCAGCGAGCAAGGCGTTAAACCGACGTCGATTCAACATGTGGCACCTCCCCGGGCGGAATGCCCGACCCGAGAGTTCGGCAGCGAACCTCGAAGACGGGCCGTCAAAACATCGCGATCGGATTAACCGGACTTCCAGTTCCGCGCGCCACCCGCAGTGGCAACGCCATGAACATGAACTCGTAACGGCCCTCTTCCGCGCAAGCGGTGGCGACATCGAGCAGCCGGGCATTGTCGAGCAAGCCCACACCGTAGTTGAAGAGAACACCGTGAACGGCGAACGCCCCGTCGTATCCACTCGGGCTCGCGTCCATCAGATCCCACCCGAGAAGCGAGACATCGTGATCGCGGATGAACTTGGCGCAGGACATGTGCAAGCCGGGACGGGACGGACCGCCGGGACGACCGGCGTCTTGATACGCCTCCCAGCCGCTATGCACGAGTAACGCGTCGCCGGGCTCGACCGAGACACCCTGCGCCTCGGCGATCTCCTCGAGTTCCCACCCATGTACTGGACGATCAGCCTCGACATGAGGCGCTCCACGATGTCGTGTCACGTCGAGTAGGACGCCCTTGGTGATGATGCCAGCGCTCCAGGCAGTGATGTCACCCCAGTGCGCGCCTTGGGTATCCACCTCAACATCGGCGTCACGGCCTTGCCACATCCCATCGTTGTCCCACATGTGACACAGCGCGTCGATGTGGGTCACGGTGCCGCCATGGTAGATGAACCCGTAGTAGTCGACGACCACGCCGGCTCGCGAGTTCGGGCGGTCGCTCTTGCGGATGAAGTGCTGCGCCGGTTCAAACACGCGGCTGATCGACACCGTGCGGCCAGTTCGCACGAGCTCCGCGGCGGCGACACGCTTTTGAGGCGTGATCAGATTCATGGCTCCCATCTGATCGTCCTCACCCCAGCGCCCCCAATTGCGGCGCGACGTGTACCACTCATCGACCTCAGCCTGTGTGGGAAGACGTTCGTCCGACTGGATTGCGGCCGCGCCGCCGGTCGCGTTCGCCTCCAGATGCTCGCGGGCGTGCAGCTCCAGTTGTGCTTCAGGAGACACCGGACCCACCGAGAATGACTCCGACCGGGTCGCTCGCTGCTCTCCCATGGCCGTGCCATGCCCGAGAGCGACCCCCCCGACCGCCGCTGCACTCTTCAAGAACCGTCGTCGTGATGTCCCCATCTTGTCCTCCTCGTCTTGTGGCCGCTTTACCGTGCAGAATCATTTTGAAGCCATTTTCCACCGGATTAGCGGCCCTCGATGCCCCCCGGTTCCCATCCAGGTGCCCTCTCATCATCTGCCGAAACAGGCCACGTGCGGTCTTCGACGTTGGGGAAGGGGCGCACGTAGACTCCGAATGAGACGACGAACATGATTACACGCACCACGGCGGCGGAGTGTGACCTTCTGCCGCCCGCAATTCACGCAGGTTGTAAGTTGTGGAGTTCAGGTGCTTGCACCGGCCGCGGTCGATTGCCCAATGTCACCCTCGAACATCGTGAAAATATGCTGGCGTGTCGAAGATAGTTTAGGCTCTCAACTACGAGTGACCCTGGCGACTTCCACCCCGGGGGCGTAGGGGAAATGCCATGACGATGATTGACCGCGCACAATCGATCGGTTTGATGCCCTGGATCCGCCGAAGAGATCTGCTCCTCTCGTTGTTGATGACGGCCGCGTGGCGACCCCGGGGCGCGACGGGGCAGGGTCGGTTCGAGGCTGAGGCGGTGCGGTCGTTACTGCCTGTTCGTGTGCTCACCCTGAACCATGTGAGCTTCGGGTGCGTCGATCTCGCGCGCACGGTCGCCTGGTACGAAAGAGTCCTGGGCATACCGCGCCATGCCTTTCAAGATTACGCTGGCGGTGGCTTGGGGCAGACGGTTCTTCGGGTCGGGAGCGACCCGCCTGCCTATATGGCCCTCTCGCAACGGAACGCCGAGAGTCTGCATGCGCCCCCCACTCGTCGGCCTCACTTCTGCTGGGGTATCGAGGATTTCAATGTTCACCGGATCTTGGGCGCCTTGGCAGAGATGCGCGCACCAGCGCGCTCGGTGCTTCGGGAAGGTACCACGATCAATGGCGTGAACTTCGACGGCCCGGATGGCGCGCCGCTCCAGTTCAATCCAGTGATTGCCTGTGGTGGTGTGGGGTTCCTGGGTGAGGTGTGTGATACATCCGCCGTCGCCGTACGGCGTCCGGGGGATCCACCGCCGATCCAAGTCCGGACCATGAATCACATCAGGTACTACGTGACGGACCTCCCGAGCACGCTGGAGTGGTATCAGAAGCTGACCGACATGGAGGTCGTGAGCTACCAGGAGCGCGAGGGCGGACCCCGAACGGTCGGATACGAAGGCGCGGCGATTCCGGTGCTGAGGATCGGATCGGGACCTCAGCACATGGCCCTGGTGGAGGGACGTGGGTCAGAAGCCGACGTGCTCCACGTTGGTTTTGGGGTGGACGACTTTGAGCCCGATCGGGTCGTGGGTCGACTCGCCGAGCATGGCGTGGCGGCGCGGATGAGAATGAGGGAGGGCGAGACCCCGGAGATTCTGGTCGACGGACCAGACGGGGTTAGGCTCCAGCTCCAGGACGTGAGCTACTGTGGCGGCGGCGGTGCCCTCGGGAATCTCTGCCCACCTCGGGCAGTCCGGGGCCAGTAAATGGTGGCGTGGGGGCATGCGGCCGTTCTCGCCGCATGCCGGGACGTCTTTTCAGGCAGCGGTGTTGGGATGCGGCCGTGGTCGAACTGACCCGAGAACTTCGCGAGCTCATCCGACGGACAAAATGATGGCGAGGCACAGTCGTCATCTCAATCGGAGGGTCGCGCTCGTGAAGCTGGTGATCGCGCTGCCGGCGATGAAGCCGCCCGCCAGCACGTACATCGGGTTCCTGATGGGCTCGTGGTAGCGACGGGTCAGATAGAACCGGACGGCGAGCGCGGCGAGCGCGGTCCAACCCGCGGCGGGGTTGAAGATCAGCAGGCCGGTCGCGAACAGCACGCCGAGTTGCCGGTTGGGTCCACCCAGATACTGGATGATCGCACCGGGCACGGCCCAGGTGACGAGGGCGCCGGCCAGCGAGGGGCTGGCGCCGGCAGCGATGGTGGCGGCGGCGACCCGGTCCCAGGGAGGGAAGAGGTTGGCGTCGAAGTAGTAATCGTGAACCACGTAGACCACGATGGCTGCCACGGCGAAGCCGAGGAGTTCGGCCGCATATTGTTCCCGGCGTCCCAGAAGCTCCACTGCGGGGCGCTGGCCCCGGCCCCGAAGAATCCAGCCCGCTTTTAGGTCATAACCCATATCGGCAAAGGCGGGACCGGTCGAGGCGGCGAAGCCGACGAGAAAGGTCAGAGGGAGAGGGGGGAAGCCGAGAGCCATGCCGATCAGCAAGAAGATCAAGGCGGTGGCGAATGCCG
>JAYZGM010000183.1:0-6622 GCA_036336225.1 Acidobacteriota bacterium
TTCGTCTTCCCGCATGATTAGGTACTCCTCGCCATCCAGCTTGATCTCTTGACCGGAGTACTTGCCGAACAGAATCGTGTCGCCGTCCTTAACGTCCATCGGCTGCACGCCGCCGTCTTCCTTGATCTTGCCCTTTCCGACCGCCATGACTTTGCCCTGTTGGGGCTTCTCTTTGGCCGTGTCCGGGATGATGATGCCGCCGACCTGCTGCTCTTCATCCTCGAGACGCTGAACGATGAGGCGGTCGTGAAGTGGTCGTACCTTGATTGCCATGGTGTTTCCGACTCCCTTAGATTGTGGAGGAGATATCTCCTCGATACGTGGGTTCGCTCGAGAAGAGCTAGCACTCTCTATTGTCGACTGCCAATATTAGCGATTTCAACGCCGGAGTGTCAACTGTCGGTCCCCCGATGGGGAATTATGGTTCGCCGCAATTAAACGCGGGACCTCTGTAGGACGCTGGTCGACTGGCAAACAGAGCAGTTCGCTGCCAATGCGTGGGTGAAACGGCTCCCCGTCACCCCGTTTTCTTGAGTCGATATTCGGAGACTTTTCGGCTGAGGGTGTTCCGGTGGATGCCGAGCATCTTGGCGGCGCGGCCGACCTTTCCGTCCGAATGCGCTAAAGCACGGCTGATAAAGCGGCGCTCGAACTCTTGGCGAGCATCATCGAATCGTATGCCCTTGGTCACCATCTCGTCTACTAGTCGATTGAGCTCGTCCCGCACAGTAATGTCGTCCTAAGCAAGCTCGCGGCCGGCAAGCAGTCGATAGGCTTCGCGATACTTCTCGCTCGTCTTTGCTGCGACGTCGTCAGGCAATGTCGGCGGCGGTGGCTGTCGATTCCACGCGACAGCGTCGAGATGGTCTCGCACGAACTGTTTGTCAAAGCTTGGCTGGGAAATTCCAGGCTCGTAGGACGCTCTGGGCCAGAAGCGGGACGAGTCGGGAGTTAGAGCTTCGTCGATCAGGACAATCTCGTCACCCGGTCCAATGTCAGATGGCCCGTCTTTCGGTGGCGCTGCTCGCACGAGACCAAACTCGAATTTCGTGTCGGCCACGATGATGCCACATGACTCAGCGTGAGCGGCTCCGTGGGCATAGAGTGCCAAGGTGAGTTCTTTCAGGCGGGCCAGCAGCGAGGGGCCGATGATCTCGGCCGCCTGCGCCTCGCTGATGTTCTCGTCGTGGCCGGTGGTGGCCTTGGTCGCCGGCGTGAAGATCGGCTCTGGGAGACGGTCGGACTGTCGCAGACCGGCCGGAAGCTGCACCCCACAGACCGCACCCGTGCGCGTGTAGTCGGACCACCCCGACCCAGCCAGATACCCACGTGCCACACACTCCACCGGTACGGGGTCGGTGCGACGGACCAGCATCGACCGGCCGCGTAGCGTTTCACGGTGGGCGTCACATTCGCTCGGAAACTCTTCCGGTGTCACCGAAAGCAAGTGGTTGGGCACGATCGAACCGGTGCGCGCAAACCAAAATGCCGAAAGCTGCGTGAGTACCTTGCCCTTGTCTGGAATGGTTGACCCGAGGACGACGTCGTAGGCGGAGATACGATCGGTGGCCACCATGAGAAGCTGGTCGCCCACCGCATACATATCTCTTACCTTGCCCCGTCGTTCGGGAGTGAGCCCACTCAGAGTGGTTTTGTAGAGTGTAGGTAAAGCTGCCACGGTTCAATCCATCGCTTGACGAACGCATAGCTTACAAAAGAGCCGCGTGCGCAGCAAGCGAGACGGGACTGAGCCTGGCTGACGAGGCGTGCCGAGGGAGCATGCCGGTCGTATTCGACGGGGAAACAACGTTGCTCAGAAAGGAATGAGCGCCCTTCGAATGCCACGAGACTCTTGCCGCGGGCTGCTAGACTGCAGTGAGGTATGCGACGTCATGTTCGAACCCTTGTCATCATTGGTCTCACCGTCGGGCTCATGTGGGTGTTTCTTCGCAACGCGAATCTGCCCTCCGTGTGGTCAGAGATTCGTCGTGCTCAACCGAAGTTACTCATCGCCGCCCTAGGGGCGGTCGCCCTGTCCCATGGGGCGCGCGTGCGTCGATGGCAGCAACTCCTGGCGCCGCTCGGAGCCGTCGGGTTCGCGTCGGCGGCACGTGCCACCATCATCGGGTTTGCCACTACCGCCATCCTGCCGGGTCGATTGGGCGAAGTACTCCGCCCGTACTTGCTGGCGCGACGGGAACAGCTGAGTGTGAGTGCGACCCTCGCGACCATCGTGCTGGAACGAGTCATGGATCTGATTACGGTCGTGCTCTTGCTCGGTGTCTTCCTGGTCGGGTTTGCCGATGGTCTGCCGCAAGACAGTCGTCCGATGCTCAGCGGGCTCAAGGTGGGTGGCGCGTTTGCCGCGGCGGGGGCGGTCACCGCGTTGGCAGTGATTGCCCTGGCGGCTGGCAACCCCGATCGCGCCGGTCGTCTCGTGGCCCGCCTCGTCAGGGTGCTACCCGACCGGGTGGGTGGTTTCGCTGAGCAGACGATGGTCGCCTTTAGTCGAGGGCTTGGTCTCGCGCGACAACCGGGTCGTCTCGTCCGGGCGTTTGTCTGGTCGTTCCCCGTGTGGTTGTGTGTCGCGGGTTCGGCGTGGGCCGTCTGTCATGCCTTTGGGATTGACCTGCCACTCAGTGGGTCGCTGGTGCTGATGGTACTGATGGTGCTCGGTGTCGCGGTGCCGACCCCAGCCGGCGCTGGTGGGTTTCATGCGGCGTTTCAAGTCGGCGCCACGGGGTTCTACGAAGCACCTCTTGAGGCCGCGGTCGGGGCGGCGCTCGTGCTCCATGGGCTCTCGTTCGGACCGGTCGCGCTTCTGGGGCTGGTGTGGATGGTCCGCGACGGGGTCACTCTCCGAGGCGCGGCCGATTTGGCCGCATCGTCGCGTGCTCATAATGAGGCCCGGGTCGAGGAAGTCTCGGTCCGTCGCGGGATGATGAGTGGGTTGACCGAGGTGGCGACCGATGGCCAGTCGCCGGATGAGGGGGCCGCGTGAAGTGCCCGTTCTGTGGTCAGCTTGGTGACAAGGTTGTCGACTCGCGAGAGAGCAAGGAAGGCGAGGTCATCCGTCGGCGCCGAGAATGTCAAGGCTGTGATCGACGATTCACCACCTACGAGCGGATTGATGAAATCCCGTACATGGTGGTCAAAAAAGATGGGAGTCGGGAGCGATTCGAGCGACAAAAGGTGACGGCCGGGATGCTGAAGGCCTGTGAAAAGAGACCGGTGACCGTGGCGGCGGTCGAGGCGATCGCGGACCGCATGGAGGCCATTCTGCAAGAACGACCAGACAAAGAGATCCCTACCGAGGCGGTTGGGGCCTTCGTGATGCGGGAACTCAAACAGCTCGACAAGGTCGCGTATGTCCGATTCGCCTCGGTCTATCGTCATTTCCGTGACATTGGCGAATTTATGACCGAGCTGCGGGATCTGCTTGACACCAAAGACTAGACATCTTCTCGTCGAGACGAGACTCCAGCACGTGATCGACGGCGTCGTCACCGAGTCGAAGCACGGATCCTGCCACTTCGAACAACGCGTCCGCGGGGGCGAGGCCGACGATCTCGCTGTTGCGAATGTCGACCTGGTGCCGGGTTGCTGCCTCACGAACGGCGTCGAATACCCGGAGGAGCGACGTTCGTCGATAGTCGACGAGATTCATAGAGACTTGCATGACCTCGGGGGAACTGGTCGCGACGCCCATGGCCTTGACCGCTGGAAGTCCGCCATTCGACTCCCGCACCCGACGCGCGATCCGTTGGGCGACCGTGAGACTGGGCGTGTTGAGATTGACGTTAAAGGCGATGAGCGGGCCACGCGCCCCGATGACCGTGGCGCCTGCGGACCGGTGGAGACGGGCGGGACCAAAGTCTGGTCTCCAACCGGGCTGAGCGATCCGCTCCGTGAGTCCGCCCAGTCCCCCGGATCGAATCCGCTCTAATCGGCGTCGAGTCTCGTCCGACGCCGCCTCCTCATACAGATATACGGGGAGGTCGAATCGGTGGCTGACCGCGGTCGCGAGTTTGGTGGCAAGCGAGACGCACTCGGTCATGGAGGTTGAGCCCAGAGGGATCAGTGGGACGACATCCACCGCCCCGATTCGGGGGTGGACACCCTCGTGTGACCGCAGATCGATATGCCGGATAGCCGCCGCGAAAAGATCGAGGAGTGCGTCCCGGAGCGCCGTCGGAGGAGCCGCGACGCTAAAGACGGTGCGGTTGTGGGCGGCGTCCGACGACACATCGAGCACCCGGACGGAGTCGCCGCGACCGAGGACTGTGGCGAGCTCTGCGATGACCTCCCCGCGTCGACCCTCGCTGACGTTGGGGACCGCCTCGACCAAACCCATGTCCGAGGTATAGCACACGCCGTGGTGATGCGGGTGGTTGGTTGACGCTACCGGGATGCTGTCTCATAATCTGAAACCGCGTCGTGGCCTCGGTCATTGCCAGCCCTTTTTCTTTCCCACCGTGCTTGTAGTGCCCCGTTCCAGAGGTTCGCAGCATACCGTGTGGGCGCGACGCGTGGCGGATACGGCGTGAGGAGGGAATACCTTGAGCCCTGGTGACGGACCGGCATCGCCGTACGAGCGCGATGACCCTTCCTCGAATCATGCCGCGAAGGTCAGAGGCAGGAAGGTACGACCGCATCCGGCTCGGAGGTTCGCATCGTGCCGCGACGGTCACCACCGCCGCCGGGAGAGCCCGATGTCCGAGGATGAAACGAGAGGGTGGCTCTGACCCAGTCCGACGGAGACTCGACAGGGCGCGGCGCCACCGAGCGTCTCTCTCCCAGAGTGCGTCAGCCAGCGGCTTCGACGCCGGGACTCCCACTGTTTCCGAGTGAGCCCGCCGATACGCCGAGCCAGCCCCGCGTACGCGCGCCACTCGGGGTTCGACGTGCGAGACCGACCGTAGCAAAGCAGCGCACGCGTGTGTCCGATTCGGCCACGGCGTCGGAGGGACTGGGCGCGCGGGCGCGGAGCCGTCGAGCGGTGTCCGGAGCAGAGCCAGCACGACCACTGGTCCGGATGGTGGCCGGGTTGTGCGATGCCGTTCTGGTCGGAGCGCTCGACGCCGCGGTCGTGATGTTGACGCTTCGATTGACCGGATTGTCTATCGAGTCCCTTGGTCAGCTCCCGCTGACTCCGTTGGTTACGTTTCTGCTCTTGCTCGACGGGAGCTACGTTGTGGGGTTGACGGCGGTCGGAGGACAGACCGTGGGAAAAATGGCGTGTGGGGTATGTGTCGTGGACCAGACAGGGACAACGGTGTCCACGCCGGCAGCCGTCGTGCGCGCGGGATGGGCTGTGGTGTCGGTGGCGACCGTGCTTGGTGGCCTATGGATGTTCTACGATCGTGACCGTCGCGCGCTTCATGATCATCTGGCGGGTACCCGGGTCACCACCGCCGGCCGTGGTGAAACCCCGCGAGGACACTAGCGCAGATCTCGAACCGTTCGAGCCAACCGCCATCCCATTCCTCGTCTGAGGGGTTCTGAGGAGACTTCGAGCGTATGCGTGTGCTCCGTCGCGTAGGGTTGTCGGTTGCCACCGTGGGCCCGTGTGGGTATGCGCCCGTGGCGCCTGGTACTGTTGGGTCTGCCGCCGGGCTACTGTTGTTCTGGGCGGTCCGGTCGTCGGGGTCGATGGCTCTCGAGTGGTGGGTGCTCGCGATTGTGACCGTCGTTGGGGTCGGGGCGGCGACCCTCGCCGAGTCGGTGTTCGGTCGTCGCGACCCGGGCCTGATTGTCGTCGATGAAGTGGCGGGCATGCTGGTGACGCTGACGGCGGTCCCGGTCGGTCCCGTCGGAGTGGTTGCTGGATTCTTCTTGTTTCGACTGTTCGATATCGTCAAGCCGTTTCCGGCAAGACAGGCTGAGCGTCTTCCCGGGGGGTGGGGCGTGATGGTGGACGATCTCATCGCCGGCGTGTATGCGCAAGTCGTATTACGGCTTCTGTTGCTTGGTGCCCCCCGTCTGCTGTCATGAGTCGGCTAGCCGGCCGTCGTGAAACTCCGCGTCGCACTGAGAGCGGCGATAAACTCGGCTCGCACGGCGCGACGAGGGAGCAAACTGGGCATTTTCGACCGAGGAGCAACGCCGTCTATGCGAGATGCGCTGCTCGAACGCAGCGGACCCTTGACCACGGGCGGCTAAGGATTCGGTCGTTTTTGAACCGTCCCACTTGCGTGGGGGGCGGCTCGTGCTCAAGACCACGACCGGGACGACCATCGATGCGGATGGGGACCTGGCGTGGAGGACATGGCGCATGGGTATGAAAACGGTGTCCCGACATCAGGCGCTCTCTACCGCCGAGATCATCGCCGTGGGGACGGAGCTACTGACACCGTTTCGTTCCGATACGAACTCGTTGTTCTTGACTTCGAAGCTGAATGAGCTGGGGATCGAGGTTCGAAGAAAATCGATCGTCGGGGACACAACCGAGGATCTCGCGGTGGCGGTGCGCGGCGCGCTTGATCGGGTCGATTTGCTGGTCGTCTGTGGTGGTCTGGGACCCACAGAAGACGATCTGACGAGAGAGACAATCGTCCGGGTACTTGATCGTCAGGTCCGCGAAGACCCAGAAATTTTGAGGCAGATCCGTTCGCGTTTCGCT
>JAYZGM010000184.1:0-8252 GCA_036336225.1 Acidobacteriota bacterium
GCAAAGTACACCTGCACGAGGTGCGAGCCAGCCTCGACCGGTGCGCGAAACCGCATGCTCTCAAGAATGCGCTTGTTGCGCTCATCACCCCGCACACCCTCCGGTCGCTGGACGATGCCGGTCCAGATTCGGGTGTCGTCAAGACTCACGTCGAGCTGATGCGGCTCGTCCGTCACCCCTTCAAAGCCCCCCGCAACACCGCTCTCCTTCGGACGCATCTCGAAGAGATACTCGCCATCGGTCGGAAAGTAGTAACGGAATGCGGCTCCCCCTCGAGAGCCAAACGGCAAGTCATCGCTCAACCGGATGCCTTGGTCACGGTCGGTCGGCACGAGGATAGTCTCGGGGGTAGGGGTGCCTCGTGGCCGGCCCAGCACCATCTGACTGACGGTCGCCGCCGCCCCCAAGTAGCGCTCCGTCAGTGCCGACGAGAGCGTCAGGGCATCCGCGTTGTTGTCGAATCCGTAGGCGGCGTTGTCGGCGGGAAGTAGCGATACATCAATCTCGACGTCGAGCAGATCGCGTATGGCATTGCGATACTCGGTGCGGTTGAGACGATGTAACGTCGGTCGACCGGGGTTGGGGCGCGCGAACGCCGCCCGGTCGAGCTCTGTTTCGATCCAGGCGACCACGTCGCGCGCCATGGCCGGCTCGGGACGCGGTCGACCCAGCGGGGGCATGGCGCCGGTACGCAGCTTGCGCACCACCTCTTCCCACACCCCCGGGTCCTCCTCCACGTTGAACAGATCAAGGCGGTCAAACGCAAGACCGGCGGCATTGGTGCGCCTGTTGTGACAGGCCACACAATACTGCCGCAGCATCCCCCGTAGCGCTGACGAGGCTTCCCCTGCGCGCGGCGTCTCTATCTCCTGTCGAGACGCCAGCGATTGCCCCTCAACCGCGACTGCAGCCATCCCGCTGGCCATCAGGAAGATCAACCCCTTGACGATCGGGGCGAAGCGGTGACCGGTCATCTCTTGAGCGCCTCCTCCGGGATGGCGGCCGCACATGGGGCCGGGCAGGGGATGTCGCGAGCACCGAGATCACGAAGCAGCCCAGCGGTGTGCGGGTGCGCCGCGAACGAGTTGCCATACTCCACACCCTCGGCCACTCGCCGGGGCGTCCGTCCGTCGACCGCCACGACATCAAGCTCGGCCCCCCGTTCGAAGAGGTATTCGACAACACTGTTGGCCCCGCGATACGCCGCCGCGTGCATCGCCGTCTCGCCGACGTCGCTGGCATCGTTCACGTCCGCACCAAGCTCCTCCACGAGCAGTTGCACTGCCTCAAGTACCTGGGCTTCGCTCGCGCGTTCTTGATTCGAGGCCCACGAGATCCCGGCCGCGGCCATCAGTGGCGTGATGTTGTCCTCGGTATTGAGCGTCGGGTCGGCACCGTACTCAAGTAGCAGCCGCATCGCCTCGACGTCGGCAACCTTTGCCGCAAACAGAAACGCCGTGGCTCCGGTCATGTGGCGACGATACCGCGCCCCGGACCAGCGCGGCTCCTCCATGGAGTTCCGCCCGTTGACGTCGGCGCCGTAGGCGAGCAACGAGCGGATCACGCGCAGACGGTCCAGGTTCACCACGATGAACTGGTCGCTGATATGCCAGTTCGCGACGTGCACGGCGGCCTGCAGCGGTTTGCCAAAGATGTTGCCCCTGGCCACACCTTCCGACTCCCGCTCACTGTATCCGAGCTTCCTCACGGTCAGTGGCATGGGAATCGCCCGGACCCCCGGTACGGTGAGTCGCGTCGACCCCCCCTCGACATTCGGATCTGCGCCGTGCTCAAGCAGCAAGTCCACGAGATCTTCGTGTCCGTTGATGACGGCGACAAGCAGCGGCGTCGCACCATCCGGACGTCGCTCGTTCACATCCGCTCCGGCCGCGAGCAGTATCCGGATGACCTCAAGGTTGCCCTTGCGAGCCGCGAAGAGCAAGGGCGTTGCGCCACTATTGGACCGTACGCCGATGTCAGCGCCGTGCGCGACCAGCGTGCGCACGACATCGGCGTGGCCCTCGGCCGCCGCCCACATGAGTCCCGACTGCCCATTCCAGGCCTCGCGCGCATCGATATCTGCGCCAGCTCGGAGCAACGCCTGCACCGCCTCGACCTGCCCGGAGCGCGCCGCCAGCATGAGCGGGGTCTCGTCGGCGTTGACCGTATGGAGTGGATCGTTCGGGTTTGCCCCAACCCTCAAGAGAAGCTCCAGAATGTCGGGGTGACCATTTCGAGCCGCAAGGGCGAGCGGTGTCACCGCATAGTTGTTTGGCTGATTGACATCGGCGCCGGCGCGAACCAAGGCTGATGCCGTCTCCTCATCATTGAGATAGACCGCCCAATGCAACGCCGTCGCCCCGTCGCCTTGTGCGGCGTTCACGTCCGCGTCCGCTGCAAGCAGCGCATACACGGCAGTCCGGTCCCCGCGCTCCGCCGCATCGGCAAGCGCGGTCCCGTTCGCTGTCGGTTCAGCGCCGGAACCAGCCGCGCCAAGTCCTACGAGCGCCAGCCAGAGTGACAGCGTGCTTCGACGTAGAGGCGAATAGCACATCTGGGCGTACCCTTTCAGGCAAATATTACTATGCGCGCAGCGTTCAGAGATCCGGAATGCGCGAATCGTATCCACAGATCCGCCTGACACCAATCCGAGTCCCTCCAACTCTCACGCGGTCGCGCGCTCGTCCCGGTGGACCGTTGACGCTGCTCCTCTTGGCATCCTACATGACGAGGACCGGATGACCGACACCCGCTCACCGATTCTGGACGACAGACTTGACGTACTGGTGCCCAAGACCCTCGAGCGGCTCGGTCCATTGCATGGCTACGGCATGCCCGGCGTCTCAAGCAGGTCGGAGAGAACGCGGTGGTCGTGAGCCAGGGCACCGTCTGTCCCGGTCCAGTTCGCCTCTCATGCTGCGTTCCGATCGGGAGTGGTCCCCGGGCCGTGCTGGCCGAGCGACTCGGCGTCTCCAGACAGACCGTCACCCCCATCGAGACCCACAAGTACGACCCAGCTCTCCTGTTCACCTTCAAGATTGCGCACTTCTTCGGATTGCCAATCGAAGACATCTTCGACCCGAGAGCCCCGGATACACCGAAACAACCGGCCTCGCTCCGCATCGGCTCACGACCAATAGCGATGCTGCGATTCAATCCGACCATTGCGTCGACTCGCCGCATCTGTCCGACAGATCTCAACGACCTCGTAGGCGTCCCAGCCTCGCCTTCAGCTCTTTGGCCGACAGACCGAGCAACGCACTTCGCTGCACAAGCAGATCCAGGTCCACTCCGTAGAGTTGCGTGTCCGATTCGCCGAGCCCGATAAGGTTGTGAGCACGAATGCCGTCGCTCACCCACTGGGTAAACCACCGGCGGGCACTTTCTGTTCCGTCGGCCAGCGTGGCCGCAGCCTGGGCACGCGCCTGGCCAAAGAGCGTCGTCCAGTGAGGGTCCTCAGCCCCGAGAAATCCTCGCCAGGCGTCGCCGACGCGGGTGTCGCCAACAAGTCGTTGACGGAGCTCCGCGTAGCTCACACAGGCGAAATACAAAAACGTCACGTTACGAAATACCGGGAAATCTGGGCGGCTCGTATACGCCGCCTCCAGGAGAGCAAGCTGCTGGTCCGCCTCCGCCTGAAGCAGCGTCTCATAGCGTGCAAGCCTCGCCAGGTCGATGCCCCCCGTGCCGAGCACCTGGGCAAGACGCTCCACTCCGAGCAGACTCCACGCGATGCCGGTGGAGAACATCGGATCGTAGAAGGCAAACGACTGCGGGAGCATCGCCCACCGATCACCGGTCGCGTATTCCCGACGACGTTGTAACCACGGGGTCATCCCCACCCCAGGGGGACGCGCTCTGGCGCCCTGCCAGGCAGCATCGAGCGCCGGATACCGACCAATGACCGTCTCCCACCACGTCTGGGCCGACCGTGGCTCGGGGATAGCGCTTCGGTGGTCCCCGCCATCGGCAAGCAGCCCGGCACTCACCACCCCGTCCCTGAACCGGAGACCGTAGATCCATCCCTCGTCGAGGAGGTGGTGCACCGCGGCCCAGTCGTCGGGGTACGGGCCCGGGGGAGACGGCCTCCCGAACCTTGACATGACGTCTTCCAAAGGCGTAACCCCGTCGAAGTGCGCATAGACGAGACGACTCGAAAACCGGGGTTGACGGGGATGTGACCCGACACCAAGCGACCGGGCGACGACCTCACCCGCGCCGGAGGCATCGACGACAAATCGAGCGCGAACCTCGAGCCTGTCTTGACCACGCTGCCCCCTCAGACGCACGGCGTCGGGGCTCGGCTCGATCTCTTCGATCTCTGTGCGATCGTGATACACCACCCCCGTGCGGATCGCCTGGGTGACGAGGTGGGTGTCGACATCGGAGCGCAGCCACTGACAATCCGCCACCTCATCGTCTGGACTGGCCGCCACCAGCATCCGGTCGGTACAGGTCGCACCCGCATCGCCCACACCCCGAGGACGATGGCGATAGAACGTGAACCCGCGTTTCAGCCCATGTCCGAGTCCAGCCAGATGGCGCTGCCATCGACCGTAGGCGGCGAGGTGGTGGAGGTCCGGCTGACGGTAGCGCCTCGCCAGACGCTCGAGCGACAAGGCGGCAAGCGGTGTCGACGACTCGCCCAACGCGAACCGGGGATGCGTGTCGCGCTCGATGAGCATCACGCGACGTCCCTGCACGGCGAGAAGTCGCGCCAACAACGCGCCGGCAAACCCGGACCCGATGATCGCGACGTCCCACGTCACGGTGTCCGCCCGGCGGATGCGGAGGTCCGACTCACGCCGGATCCACAGACCGAACAAGCGATCGACACGCTACGTGAATCACCACGATTGAGCCGATCCAAGCGAGCGCGGCGTCGCTCGATGCACGCTCGACACCGACCGAGACGGTCAAGATCCCAAAGGTCCATCTGCACCACCGTATCCATCGTACTGACCCGGGCCGCCCACTCACCCACCGCTTCCACCTGCTCAAGATTCACCGGTCTCCACTCGCCGGCAGCTTCCAGCGTCTCGAGAGTGCCGTTCCCACCCCGCACCGGAATCACCGTCACGACCCCGGCGCCTCGGGCCACCGCATACTCAACCGACCGGCACACCCATTCGAACTGTTCCTCCGCCGCAACAAATGGGCACCCGAGTAGCACGAATGCGCGAATCGCAATCTCATGTTCGCGAAGCGCCGCGGCCGCGGCGTCGAAGTCATCGAGCGTCATCTTCTTATTGAGTCGGGCCAGCGCATCTGAACAGGCGGTCTCCAGCCCCATCGCCACCTCGAGCGTGCCGCCCAGCCGCTGGGCGAACGAGAAGCACCGCGCCCCGACAAAACGTGGATGACTTTCCACGGTGACACGCGCGAACCCGGCCACGAGATCGAGAATCGCGGTCTCATCGTCGATGGGCACCGCCATCGGGTCAAAGAAGTTGCTGGCGTTGTAGAGCTTGATCAGCGATCGCTGGTCGATGGCCGTAAGCGCATGCTGCAACTGACGCGGTACGGACCCCTGCCGAGTCGCCTCATCCAGGGTCTGACGCCACAGATCACAGAAGACACAGCTAAACGGACACTCGGCCCCGGCCAGAAACACGGTGGACGACGACACGAGTCCGCCACCCGGCCGACGTTCAGATTCGTGACTGACCGCGATCGGATAGTCGACCGAGGGCCGCGTCTTGGCTCCACGGAGCGAGCGCACCCACTGGTCCATCAGCGAACGGGCCTCGTCGCCTCACCTGACTCGATAGGGGTTCGGGGCAAATCCCCGTCGTGATCACGACGCAAACAGCCCGAGCAGGTGTTCGCGATAGCGCTCCGGCGGAACTGAGAAGCACTGGTTGAAGACCACGTCGTCGGCGGCGCCGTGTTGAAAGCGACGCTTGTCGAACACCGGAAACTCGACCCCGTAGCGTGCACGCATCCCACGATGAATGACCTCGCCCTTGAGGGCGTACAGCTTGTCAGTCGACCCCGCCGTGAGGGCGCCGAAGGGAATCGCCTCGGCCACACGAATCAGGGAGGGCCGTGTAAAGGGACTCAATCCCGAAAAGCCCAGCTGCCGCGCCGGCGCGTATGTCCGCACACACGCCCTCGAGAATCCGCCCGAGTACGTCAGGGAATGTTTGATGGCGTTGACGCCCCACCCCTCCTGATAGAGCATCGAGTTCGACACCACACTTCGAATCGTGAGCTCTTTGTTGTCTTCGAGCGGATAATCCTTGAGGTTCTCATCGCCGCCATCACCATCGAGCAACAGACGCCAGTCGGGATACCGTCGACGGATCCCCCGGAGCAGTGCAAGCCCGACGGTCGCGCACTCAACGTCGAGCGGCTTGTAATCTTCGGTGACCTCCACCGCTTCCAATGGATCTAAATCCGCTGAGCCAACATCCACGACCTCGAACAGCATGTCCAGGTGGAGTCGCTGCAAGAACGCGTGTGCCTGCGCACAGTCGCGCCCGCCCCCATCGATCGCGAGCGTGAACGCCTTCAACCGAGACGGGCTCCGGCCGGTCTCGAGCAGCGCGTGATACACGCTCACGAGGACCGCACCGCTATCAATTCCGCCAGAAAACAGGACCCCGAGTGGCTCGGTTTCCGGCTGATGCTCCAGCCACGACACGACCTCATCGTGAAGAGCCTCGACATACTTTCGCCCGATCTCATCGAGGTCAGCCGACGAGGTGGCGCGCGCCGGGGCAAAGAACCGGCGCTGCGCCGGCTGCGGATCGGGGCACCCCACCAAATGGAGCGCGGTCACGTGGTGCGCCGGCACCATCCGCGTATACGTCGGGTGAAACTGACCGACATATCCATGCTGGTCGAGTGTGTCACGAATGTCGCGTATCCGCTCGGCGACAACCAGCATCGGTCCATCGGCTTCCTTTGCGAGGAAATACCGCATCGGCCGATCGAGGCTTCGCGCCATGAACACCATCTCACGATCACGCGCGACCAACGCAAAAGAACCATGCACGTTCTGCACGCGCTCTGGACGGTCGACCAACAACGTCGCTCGCGCCTCATCGACGCTCATGTTGAGGATGTCCTGTGCATCGTCGTCGATGAGATTGACGACCCGGTGGACGGGGCGCTCCATACCTAGTCTTCCTTCCAGGGGTTGGTAGCAAATACGGCCAGTTCGGGCCAGAAGGCTCGCCGAGGCATCGCGAGCGCGGACAGCACGGTCTGGGCGATGTCCGATGCATAAAGCTTGTTTGGGTTGTCTCGTCCCTCACGCCCGCCCCAGCGGGTCTGCACCTCGGAGGGACACACACTGATCACACGAATGCCGTGGGGCCGCAACTCGGCCTGCCAGCACTGTGTGATACCACGCACGGCCCACTTGCTCGCCGCATACGCGGTGCCGAGCTTCCGCCCCTTTGTCCCGGAGGTCGACGCAATGTTGACGATGTCACCACCTTCCGGGCTCGTCGACCGTATGACCGGGACGACCCGGTTCGTCAGATCCACCATGCCGAACACATTGCAATCGAATAGGCGTCGCATGACGTCGACGTCGAGTTCCCCAATTGCCGCGTCATACCACGTCGCGGCATTGTTGACGAGCACATCGACACCTCCCAGCTGCTGACGACAAATCTCGACCGTCTTGCGATTGTCGTCGTCGACGGTGCTATCCGCCCGCAGACCGAAGGCCCCCGTGTCGTTCGCCACGCGTTGGATCGTCTCGTCGTGCCGTCCCGTGAACACGACGCGATGACCCGCCGCGCGCGTCTGCTCGACCAAGGCTTTGCCGATGCCTTGACTCCCACCCGTGATGAGAAAGCGTTTCTCTTTCATATCGTGAGCGCCTTGGCGTCGATTATACCGTCACCCTCTGAGAGTGCTTCAGGGGTGCGGAGCGCACCGTCTCGGGCTCTTACTTGACGTCTCGACATCTGTTGGGCAGCATACGCTCCAGTCTAGAACCGCCATGTCCGATAGGAGCGCGACGCCATGACATCGACTCAACACCTACATCTCACTCGCTGGCTTCTCACATGCAGCGTCTCGGTCTTCGCAGCCAGCTGTGGTGGTGGCGAAGCCCCTCCCGAATCCACCGAGCCTGAGCCAGTGCCCGCAGCAGAGGCCGAACCGGTGCCGGACATGATCGAAATGGGTGGTGAGAAGTCCGTGACCACCTTCTTTGTGACCAGCGTCGGGCTCGGCAACGGCGGTGATCTCGGGGGACTGGCTGGAGCCGACGCACACTGCCAGGCGCTGGC